>CAJVWY010000205.1 GCA_913009925.1 uncultured bacterium | reverse complement strand
AACGCCCCGGGGGTCAGGCCACCCAGGTCCACACCACGAACTTGGCGGTGAAAAAACCGAGGAAGGCCAGGGAGAACACGGTCACTGTCATGTCCAGCCAGCGGTTCCTGGCGCCCCATATGCCCAGGAGGATGAAAATGGGGAAAGCGGTAAGCAGGAAGCGCGGCATGGAGAACAGGGGAACGGTGGACGACGCGTAGGACAGCGGGAAAAGGACCACAGCCAGCGCGTAGACGGCATAGGCCAGCGGCAGTTTGCGGAAGGCGGCGACGCACAGGCCGAGGAAGGTCAGGGTAAAGCCCAGGTTGATGATGTCATAAGCCGACCACAGCCGTGAATCCTGGTCGATAACCGACCAGTAGAGGTCATCCGGGGTGTTGAATAGGGTTCTCACGCCGCTGAGCGCCGCCCTGAGGCCCTCCCAGAGTCCGGTCAACGGGCCCGTGAACTCCCTGAGCCAGAAGCTCTGGGCCTCGGTGAAGATGAATGGATCGCCGAACCTGAGCCCGAGGAAAAGCATCCAGACCCCCAGCCCCAACGGTACCAGCAGCAGGTACAGCACGTCCCAGCCCGCGTCGCGGAGCCGCCAGTCCCGTTCCTGCATGTACATGATGAACAGCGGCAGCAACAGCAACAGGCCGGCGCTGCGCGTCAGCGTCGCCAGGGCTCCCGCTATGCCGGCGATGACGAAGTTGCGGCGGCGGGCCGCCAGCAGACAGCCGATGGACAGGGCGAGAAACAGGGATTCACTGTATATGGCCTGGAAGAACAGGGACGTGGGGAAGATGGCCAGGTAGAATACCGCTTTACCCGCCACCTGCCGGCCGAAGTCGATCTCGACCAGTCGGTACAGGAAGTAAAATGCAGCCAGGCAGAAACCGAGCGATACAAAGATGCCGGCCAGCACGCCGTTGCCGGCGAACAGCGGCTTGAACATCGCGATGAACAGGGGGTAGAGGGGAAAGAAGGCCGTGGAATAATCGTGGGCGGCGTAGCCATGCGCCGCTATCTGCAGGTACCAGACCGCATCCCAGCGGGCCCAGATGTCGAACAGGTAGTGGGCGGGCCCGGCGAAGGTATGCGTCAGCTCCGGCTTGAGGAGAGGGGTCTCGGTGAAGGTGGCCGGGTCCACCTTGGGCAGGGTGAGGTAGGCGAGAGGCGCCAGGAGGAAGAGGGCGCCGCGGGTGATGAGGAAGATGAGCCCCGCCTCGCGCAGCGCTTGCGGCAGGCGTCGCCCCATCCTTTAGTCCTCCGCCCTTTTCAGGTACAGGAAGCGTGAGAGGACCCGGTCGAATTCACTCCAGTCCTCATCGGTTTCCGCCCTTTTCTGGGCGAAGACATTGGCCCGCGCATCGATGTTGTCGGCGTGGTGCAGGAAGAAAGCCTCCAGTGTCTGGGGCAGCTGGGGCGAACCGTACTCCAGTTCACCGTGATGGGCCAGGATCAGGTGCAGCAGTTGCAGCTCCAGCTCCTTGGGGAAGGAATCCAGGTTGCGGACGGCCTTGGCGATGATACGCTCCCCCAGGACTATGTGTCCCAGCAGGCGGCCGGGGTCTGAGTAGTCGATGGCGGTGGTGTACTTGAACTCCACGGTCTTGCCGATATCGTGGAGGATGGCCCCCGCCACCAGCAGGTCGCGGTTGATCTCGGGGTAAAGGTCTGCCAGTGATTCCGTTATCCTGCAGACGGCTATGGTGTGCTCCAGCAGGCCGTGGATGTAGTTGTGGTGGACGCCTTTGGCCGCCGGGGCCTCGCAGAAAGAGCGGTAGTTGACATCGGCTGCGAATATCTCATCCAGCAGCGCTGTCAGGTGGGGGTTGGCGATGCCCTCCCTGATGGCGGCGAACTCCGCTTCCATCTCCTCCAGGGGGCGCGGGCTGGCCGGCAGCAGGCTCTCCAGACTGTAATCATCCTCGCTGTTGACCGGACGGATGGCGGTGACCTTGAGCTGGGTGCCGTAATCGTCGCTGGTGACCGTACCTTCCACGCGGACGATGTCTCCGGCGGAGAAGGAATCGATATCCGCCG
>CAJVWY010000204.1 GCA_913009925.1 uncultured bacterium | reverse complement strand
GACCGGTGCCGATTACGGTATCGGCATCACCGGCGTGGCCGGGCCCACCGGTGGCACGGAGGATAAACCGGTGGGCCTGGTGTTCATCTGTGTCTCCTCGCAACAGGGGGACGTGGTGGAGCGCTTCCACTTCCCCGGTGGCCGTGAGGACGTGCGCGGCGCCGCCGTCACCGCCGCCTTGCATATGCTGCACCGCAAGCTGCTGGCGGACGGGATGTAGTCAGTTTAACCAGGTGTTTTCAGGGGTAATAGACGTGCATGGACCACAGATTCTCAGAGGGCGAGACCGTCAGCAGCCACGGGGAACATGATAGCGGCCACGGCCAGCACGGCCATGACTCCGAAGATTCCGGCGGCGGCCATTCCGGCCACGCTGGTGGGCACAGCAGCAACCACGGCAACATGGTAGCCGATTTTCGCAAGCGTTTCTGGATATCGCTGGCGCTGACCTTGCCCATCCTGCTGCTCTCCCCGGCCATACAGGATTTCCTGGGCATCAGGGGTACGATCGCCTTCAGCGGTGACCTCTACCTGTTATTCATTCTCTCCTCCTTTGTATTCTTCTATGGCGGCTGGCCCTTTCTCAAAGGCATATACCGGGAACTGAAACAGGCCCAGCCGGGCATGATGACCCTCATCGCCCTGGCCATCAGCGTCGCCTATTTCTACAGCAGCGCCGTGGTCTTCGGGTTGGCCGGCAAGATCTTCTTCTGGGAACTGGTCACCCTTATCGACATTATGCTGCTGGGTCACTGGATCGAGATGCGCTCGGTGATGGGCGCTTCCATGGCCCTGGAGAAACTGGCGGAGCTGATGCCCTCGGATGCTCACCGCCTCCAGCCCGACGGTGCCACTGTCGATGTGCCGGTGGCCGAATTATCGGTAGGGGACCGGGTGCTGGTGAAGCCCGGCGAGAAGGTGCCCGTGGACGGCGTCGTGACAGAAGGGCAGACCTCGGTGAACGAAGCCATGCTCACCGGCGAGTCCAAACCCGTCTCCAAGGGCCCCGGCGACGAGGTGATCGGCGGCTCCGTCAACGGCGAGGGCTCACTGACAATGGAGGTACGGAAGCTGGGCAGCGACTCCTTCCTGGCCCAGGTCATCGACCTGGTCCGCGAGGCGCAGGAGAGCAAGTCCAAGACCCAGGATCTGGCCAACCGGGCGGCGCGTATGCTGACCATCATCGCCATCGCCGCCGGCGGTATCACCCTGGCCCTCTGGCTGATTTTTTCCTCCGAGAGTTTCGCGTTCGCCCTGGAGCGAACGGTGACGGTGATGGTCATTACCTGTCCCCACGCCCTGGGGCTGGCGGTGCCGCTGGTGGTGGCGGTCTCCACGGCGCTGGCGGCCCGCAACGGCCTGCTCATCCGCGATCGGGCCGCCTTCGAGCGCGCCCGTAACACCCAGGCCATCATTTTCGACAAGACCGGCACCCTCACAGAGGGCCGCTTCGGTGTCACCGATGTGCTCATCTTCAAGGAAAATTACCCGGAAGAAGAACTGCTGCGGCTGGCCTCGGCGGTGGAGTCCAACTCGGAGCACCCCATAGCGCAAGGCATCGTCGACGCCGCGCCGGACGCAAAGCGGGCCTCTGACTTCCAGGCCATCCCCGGAAAGGGAGCCGAAGGCAGGGTTGACGGCAGGGACATAAAGGTGGTCAGCCCCGGTTATCTGCGGGAGCAGGGGATGGCGCTGCCGGGAGCCGAGGGCTTCGAGCGGCTATCGGCACAGGGTAAGACCGTTGTCTTTCTCCTGATAGATGGTGAGCCCGCTGCGGCCATCGCCCTGGCGGATATCATCCGCGAGGAATCGGCAGGGGCCATCAGCGAACTTAAAAAGGCGGGCATACGCTGTATCATGCTTACTGGCGACAATGAGAAGGTGGCGGCCTGGGTGGCGGACAAGATCGGCCTGGATGAATATATCGCCGGCGTCCTTCCCCACGAAAAAGCGGACAAGATCAAGGAAGTGCAGTCGCGGGGGCTGATCGTGGCCATGACCGGCGACGGCGTCAATGATGCGCCGGCGCTGGCGCAGGCGGATGTGGGCATCGCCGTGGGTGCCGGTACCG
>CAJVWY010000203.1 GCA_913009925.1 uncultured bacterium | reverse complement strand
TTCAAGCAGAAGACGGCATACGAGATAAAGGAATGTGACTGGAGTTCAGACGTGTGCTCTTCCGATCTATGTGCCGCGCTCCATCATTATGGTGCTCATCACCGTCCTGGTGATGTACGCCTCCATCTCGGTCATCGCCCTCAGTGTCATGCCTGTACACCAGGCTATCAAGGACCCGGAGACCAAGGAAGTGGTGTGGAATGTGAACGACTCCGGCGAGGTGGTCGATCCGGTGACGGACCAGGTCGAGGGAAAGCTGGTGGGGGATGACAGAATATTGACGAAGTCCGGTGAGGTCATACCCGCCGGCGGCGACCTGGTGAATGTCACCGACCTCTCGGAGCGCTGGCTGCAGGATCCGGTGATGGGCATCGTCAAGGACCAGACGCGCGGTGTTGCCAGTGTCCTGCCCACCCTGGCCAAGGTGATGGCGGTATGGGTCGGAATCCTCGCCGCCACCATTCTGCTCATCGCCACCAACGCCGGCATCCTGGGTATCTCGCGACTATCCTACTCCATGGGGCAGCACAAGCAGTTGCCACCCATCCTGGGCAGGCTGTCCAGCCGTTTCCAGACACCATATACGGCCATCATCTTCGCCGGTGTGGTGGCGGCGGTGCTGATCCTTCCCGGCAGGGTTGACTTATTGGCAGATCTATATAGTTTTGGCGCCATGATCGGCTTCACCTCGGCGCATCTGTCCGTGATCATGCTGCGTATCAAGGAGCCGGACCTGCACCGGCCCTTCAAGGCGCCGCTCAATTTCCATGTCCGGGGGGTGGAGCTGCCGCTTACGGCGATTATCGGCGGCATCTGTACCTTCAGCGTCTGGGTCATCGTACTGGTCACCCATGAGCTGGGGCGCTATGTCGGTATCATCTGGCTGATCATCGGCTTCACCATATATATAGCTTACCGGCGCTCCCAGAACCTGTCTCTGTTGGATACGGTAAAGGAGGAACCCCCGGTAGCCTTGCAATTCCCGGATGTCGAGTACAATAATATCCTCGTCCCCCTCATCGGCTCCAAAATCACACGGGAGGCACTGGTGATGGCCTGCGAGCTCGCCAGTGAGGAGAACGCGTCCATATTCGCCCTCAGTGCCGTGGAGGTGCCGCTGAACCTGCCCATCGACACGCTGTCGCCGGATGAAGCGGCATTGGCGCAGAAGCTGCTGGACGACGCGGAAGAGGTGGCCGATGAGTTCGGCGTCAAGCTGTTCAAGAAGATCATCCCGGGGCGGCCGGCGGGCATCGGCAGGGTAATAGTGGATGAGGCTATTAAAACCAAGTCTCAGATAATCATGATCGGCGCTGAACGCAAGCGTCGCGTGGGTGAGCGATTCTTCGGCCGTACGGTCGAGTATGTGCTCAGGAAGGCTCCCTGCAAGGTGCTGGTGGTGGCCGAGGAGAAGGTGCTCGAGCCGGAAGAGCAGACAGGGGAGTAAAACGTGGCAGGGATCAACCCGGTATATTGCCGGGAGCGTCATGCCGGTGGATGGCAAGGTGATGAAATGTATGTAGTTATAGTAGGGGCGGGCCGGGTCGGGTCGGCTCTGGCGCTGGGGTTGATCGAGGATGGCCACGAAGTCTGCTTCGTGGACGAGGATGAGGGGGTGCTGGACAGGCTGGGAGAGGATTATCCCGCTGAGTTCGTCCACGGCGTCGGCATCGACATAGCCGCCCTGGACCGCGCCGGTACCGGACGCGCCGATGCCTTTGTGGCGGCGACGGACGGCGACAACACCAATATCGTGTCCGCGCAGCTGGCCCGGGACCGCTTCGGCGTCAAGTGCGTTATCAGCCGCGTATATGATCCCAACCGCGCCAAGTTCTTCCGGGACACACTGGGTATCCGAACCATCTGTCCCACCCAGGAAACTATAGACCGGCTGGCGGAAGCTGTGAGGAAATGCGAGGTGGACCTCTGATGTTTGTGTTGATTGCCGGCGGCGGCAAGGCCGGGAGAAGCCTGTCGCGCATGTTGCTTGACAGAGGATACGAAGTAGTCGTTATCGAGATGGACCGTAACCGTTACCGTCGCCTGAACGAGGAGTTGGAGCACGCGGTGATCATGGGTGATGCTACCGAGATATTCAT
>CAJVWY010000202.1 GCA_913009925.1 uncultured bacterium | reverse complement strand
CGGCGTGTATGGTTGGGGATTGCGAGGGGTTGTTTGTTGTTTTGTTTGTTTTTTTTGTTTTTTTTTTTAATGATACGGCGACCACCGAGATCTACACTCTTTCCCTACACGACGCTCTTCCGATCTCCAGTCCGCTGAAGCCGTGGTCGGCTCCGTAGCCGGGGAAGGCCGCTCCTATGTCGGTGCGGCTTGAGTTGGCGGTGAGCGCTCCCTTGAAGGCGCCGTTTACGTAGACATGTACGTCGATGGGACCGGTGGCATCGGGGTCGATGGCCCAGCCGCCCACGTTGATCTTGCCGCCCGGGGCGGCGGAGACACCGTTCAGGCTGCCGAAGGGGTTGACGGCGGGTGGAACCATGTCAACAGGCCCGGTGGAGTAGCTTTTTACGGTTGACCCGTCGGGATGGTGCAGGACCACATATATCCACCACGATCCGGCATAGGGGATGCCATATCCGTTCCAGTTATATGTATTCACGCCCTGAGATACATTGATGCTGTCGGCAACACGCACTCCATTGAACCCACTGGAGTCATTGTCTACCCAGAGTTCCGCGGTCGTACCGTTCACCCACGCGTTATCCTGGAACTTGATGCCAAAGTCGGGAGTTCCTCTGTCGTTACGGGCCAGCCGGATATAATCCAGGTACCATATCCGCCCGCCGGGATCCTCATGTGGATCGAATCTGAGGCTCGATACCCAGCCGCTGGCGGGACCGCCCCAACCGATGGGATTCCCAGAGGATTCATCCTCCGCCCGTGACTGTGGATCGGTCTTCAGGTCGACACTTATTGTTTGCCAGCCGGGAACGACGACGATATCCTGGGAATCATGATATCCGGGAACGCCTCCCTGGTTGATCGTCCAGATGACACGCGCGACCATGCCACCACCAGGCGCGTCCTCAAGCGAGAAGGGACCGTCGTAGTAGATCCTGTATGTCAGATGATGATAGAGAGCCGCGTTGATCGCACCTGGCTGTGAGAGATCAACCTGCGGGTCGTTGGGATAAGGGCCGGCATAGCTGCCCCTGAGCAGCCCGTTCTCCAGAGTTGCCGTCGCGTTGGTAACTCCCCTGATGTCGGACCATTGGCTGAAGTCCCACGGGTCTCCACGCGTGACCGTGGCGTAATCGTCACCGCCGGTAATATCCGGGTCGAGGATCACCGGCTGGGGGCGGCTGTTGACTGTGAAAGGGTTGCTGTACGCGGAAACCTGCCCGTTCTGGATGGTATAGAAGCGATAGGTGCCGGGTGGGAACTTCGATGCCGGGAAAGTCACATTGCCGCCGTCGGAGACATACCAGGCAAGGCGTCCCGCTCCGCTGCTGGCTATCTGTGACGGGTCGTTATTGTCCGGATTGTCATCGGAATCCCACCAGACCTCGTCGGCGCTGCCTCCCTGGACCGTCAGGGTCACATTACCACTATCCGGTTGATACAGGCGCAGCCAGTCAAGCTCAACATGAATCGAGTATTGGCTGGTAGGGATGATCCTCAGGGATTGTACCGGTCCCGCCCAGGGGTTGCCGGTGAGATTGGGCTGCAACTGCAGGTCGTAGACGTTCCAGCCGGGCTTAAGAGCAAAGGACATGGCGTTAAAGCATCCGGGGGACCCGTTGGCGCAAGTGAACCAGAAGATACCGCCTGCCACTGTCGATGAAGCTCCGGACCACATGCGAAACCTTATATGCGTGTATCTGTCGGCGTCGATGGGGTGGATGTCGCCATCCCTGCCGTAGGGAAAGGGCTGGCCACCGGGCTGCGCAACGATCCAGCCGCCGGGTATAGTGGACCCCCAAAATGAGACAGTAGGTTAAGATGGAACCTGCTGCTTCAGGAAAGGGGCTTCATGAGCCGCAGAAAGTTCAGCAAACAGTTCAAGGCCAAGGTCGCCCTGGAGGCGATCAAGGGCCAGCGGACGATAAACGAGCTGGCTCGGGAGTTCTCTGTCCATCCCAATCAGATCAGCCTCTGGAAGAAGCAGATGCTGGCCTCGGAGCCAGAGGTATTCGGCAGCGGTAAGGACTGCGAAGCTGAGAAGATGGAGCAGGAACGCGACCGCCTCTACAGGAAAGTGGGTCAGCTCCAGGTCCAGGTGGACTTCCTTAAAAAAAACATCGGACAT
>CAJVWY010000201.1 GCA_913009925.1 uncultured bacterium | reverse complement strand
AGCGGCGCCTCGTAGGCGGCCGCCCCCAGGTGGCCGGTGAATATCTGCTCGTTCTCGAAGTCGAGGATGGCCGACTCCACGTCGCGGTCCAGCAGTTGGTCCGGATGCTCCACGAAGAACTGGTCCAGGGCGTCCTGGCCGGCGATGAAAACGGCCAGGCTGGGTCCGCCGCCGCGACCCGCCCGTCCCCATTGCTGCCGGAGGCTGGCGATGGTGCCGGGGAATGCCGCCGATATCACGGCATCGACGCCGCCTACGTCAATGCCCAGCTCCAGGGCGCTGGTGGCCACGACCCCCGCCAGATCGCCTGCGAACAACCCCTTTTCTATCTCCCGGCGCTGTGCCGGCGTGTAACCGCCGCGATAGGGGGAGATGCGGTCGATAAGCTTCGGCGCGGCCTTCTCCAGGCACTGCGTGGCGTACTTGTAGACCAGTTCGGTGCCCTTGCGCGTCCGGGTGAACACCATGGTCCGCGTGCCTTTCAGCAGCAGGTCGGAAAACAGGCCGGCGGCCTCGGTGAAAACGCTGCGCCGGAGGCCCAGCGCCTCGTCTATCAGCGGCGGGTTCCACAACACTATCTGTCGTTCGCCCTGCGGGGAGCCATCGCCGTCCACCAGTTGGAAATCAAGTCCGGTCAGGGCTTCGGCGAGGTCCAGGGGGTTGGCGATGGTGGCCGTGGTCAGCAGGAAACGCGGGTCGCCCCCATAGAGGCTGCAGATTCTCCGGAGGCGGCGCAGCACATTGGCCACATGTGAACCGAAGACGCCGCGATAGGTATGGGCTTCATCGATGACCACGAAGCGCAGGTTGAAGAAGAAGTCGTTCCAGGAATCCTGGTGGGGCAGGATGCCGGTATGCAGCATATCGGGGTTGGTCATGAGGATGTTGGCTCGCCGCCGGATCTGTGGCCGGTGGTCGGCAGGGGTGTCGCCGTCGTAGATGCCCGGGCGAACGCCGGGAAGCCCCAGACCCTGTATCTTTCTTGTCTGGTCCTGGGCCAGCGCCTTGGTCGGGTAGATGTAGAGCGCTCGTGCCTTGCTGCCGGCCGCCAACTCATCCAGCACCGGCAGGTTGAAGCAAAGCGATTTGCCGCTGGCGCTGGCGGTGGTGACCACCACGTTCCGGCCTTCCTTCACCAGTTCCAGGGAGCGGGCCTGGTGGCTGTATAGACGGTCCACGCCCTGGCGTCGCAGCGCAGCCGCCAGGCCGCTGTCCAGGCTGTCGGGGATGGGGGCATAATCGCCCCGGCGGGCCGCCTGGTGGCTGATGGCGGCTATCTGCTCATAGGTCTCGGATGAAAGACGGATCATGGCAGAAGCCCTTCAGTGCCTGTCCACAGCGGCCAGGTTGCGCGACGCGGTGGCGGCCTTGAGCAGTTCCACCGCCCACAGGGAAAGGCTGCCCACGGCGATAGCCACCAGCCAGTCGAAGATGGAAAGGGACTCCGTATGGAAGGCGCGTTGCAGGACGGGTACGTGTATCACTGCGACCATCATGGCCATGGAGACGGCGACGGCCGCGTTCAGCCATCTGTTGCCGAACATGTGTTTCAGGACGCTGTGTGTCAGCTGGCGGCAGTTGAAGGCGTCGAACATCTGGAAGATGGCCAGGGTGACGAAAGCCATGGTGCGCGCGTAGGCGATGTCCTTCCCTCCGAAGATGGTCAGCAACCCTCCCGGCAGGTAGGCGTCCAGCAGCAGCAGAGTGCCGGCGGCGGAAACCACACCTACCACGGCGATGCGCTCCCAGACGATGCGGTTTATCACCTGCTCTTCCGGCGACCGCGGTGAATGCAGCATGGCGCCGGGGTGCTTGGGCTCCACGCCCAGCGCCAGCGCCGGCAGACCGTCCGTCACCAGGTTGATCCAGAGTATCTGCACCGCCAGCAGGGGTAAGAGCAGTTTGCCGTCGCTATACAGCCCCAGCCAGGCGGCGATGAGCACTCCCAGGAAAAGGGTGAGTATCTCGCCGGCGTTCGTTGCCAGTAAAAAGGTTATGAACCTGCGGATATTGCTGAAAATGGAGCGCCCCTCCTCCACCGCGGCCACGATGGTGGCGAAGTTGTCATCCGCCAGGACCATGTCCGCCGCTTCCCGGGAGACATCGGTTCCGGCCAGGCCCATGGCGATA
>CAJVWY010000200.1 GCA_913009925.1 uncultured bacterium | reverse complement strand
CAATTCTATCCCGGCATAATCAAAAGCAACTTCAACAAATTCTCTTACTGAATGGCTCTTGCCTGTGCCTATGACGTAATCATCCGGCTCATCCTGCTGAAGTATAAGCCATTGACATTTTACATACATCGTTCATGTAGGGACCGATGGTGAGCGGCCGCTCCGGAGTAACCGCGCTCTGCAGTTCCCGGTAAGGGCCGATGAAGTCGCGCACATCGGCTTCGCTGTCGAAATATTCCACGCGGCGCTTCTGGTGCGAGGTGAAGAAGCCATCGAAGGCTACCGCCACCGGCAGGCGCACCTGCTGGTGCTCGCCGATGCGCGGCGCCATGATATTAAAGTCGTAGGCCGCCTGCGGATCGCGCGCCAGCAGGATGATCCAGCCGGTGCTGAGCATGTACATCAGGTCGGAATGGTCGCCGCGGATGTCCAGGGGACCGTTGATGGAACGGGTGACGATGTTGAGCACCATGGGGAAGCGGGTAGAGGACTGTACCGGCAACTGCTCCAGGGAGTAGAGCAGCCCCTGGGAGCTGGTGGCGTTGAGCACCCGTCCGCCGGCGGTGCTGGCGCCGTAGCAGATGCCGGCGGCGCTGTGTTCTCCCTCCGCCGGAATCATTTTGATATGGTGCAGTCCTTCGGCGTAGGTGGCGTCGATCTCCTCGGCGATCTCGGTGGAGGGGGTGATGGGATAGAAGCCCATCAGGTGGTAGTCGATCTGCCTGGCGGCCAGCGCCGCCATTTCGTTGGCGCTCTTGAAATCGGTTTTCTGCGCGGCGGCTCCGGCGCTCATCTCTCCCCGTCTTTCTCCGGCGGAGATGTTCCCAACTGGCTGAAGCTATGCTCCGCCACGTATTCCTCGTCGTCGGCGCCGGTGGTCAGGGCCTCGGTGGGGCAGGCCTCGACGCAGCGGAGACAGCCCTTGCAGTACCGGTAATCGATACCCACCAATACCTGTCCCCGGCGGTCCTTATGATCGACCCCCTCCGCGAATGTGTAACAGAAATCGGGGCAGGTATATTCACACTTGCCGCAATTGATGCATTGGGAGCGGTCGTAGATGGGGATACGGCCCATGCGTGTGGGCGAGAGATCCTTGAGCATGGTGTTCCCCGGGTTGACGATAGTGCCACCCATGGGAGCGTTCTTATATCCCAGCGGTGACACCGCCCGGTGCGGCGACGGCGGCTCGTGTTCCAGCGTGCAGACCAGCTGATGCAGCTCCAGCTCCGCGAAGCCCCGGTCGAATGCGCGCAGGTTCCCTTCCAGCAGCTGAGGGTACTTGTGCCCCAGGGTGGCGCTGATGACCTCCTTGATGGCTCCCGGGTCGATAAACGCCGATGCCCGCGTCATGGCTCCCAGCATCACCATGTTGGCGCGGCTGTTCTCGGCGGCGGCGATGCCGGAGGCGTCGATGCTGCCCAGGGCGCCACCGCACATCCCCAGGGCCTGCCGGATCTCCTCCGCGGGATGGGCGCTGTTGACCACTACGGTGGTGTCATGAGTGATGCCCTCAGCGGCGATCCCTGCCCTGATCAGGGACTCGTGCAGGATGGCAAGCAGGTGGGGAAATTCCACCGGGCTAGTGGTGCGCACCTCCCGGTCCGGAGCGCAGAAACGCACGAAGGACTTCACCGGGGTCCCCTTCTTCTCGGCGCCGTAGGAGGCGAAGTTGGCGCCCCCCAGTCCCATTCTCAGCACACCCGCCTCGCCGATGATCTTGCCGGCGACGTTGGCTCCCAGGCCGCCGACCGATTCCATCCTGATCTCGTAGAAGCCGAGGTCGTTGGTTTGGGGAAGGCTGATGGCGATCATGGTCTTATAAGTTTCTCCAGATCGCTGCGCGGGTAAACCTGCGCCGGCTGTCGGACGGCCGGGGAGGGCTCTGCCGGTTCAGGAGAGGCTGGCGAGCGCCTCTTCCCTGGAGGCGAAGATATCGAAGACATTATTGAGTCCGGTGATGCGGAAGATCCAGTTGACGTTCTCATCGACGCAGACCAGCACCAGCCTGCCGTCGTTGGGCTTGAGCCGCTTGACGCCGCCGATAAGGACGCCCAGGGCGGAACTGTCGATGAAGTGGACCCCGGACATGTCAATGACGACCTTGAGGGCACCGTCCTCGAGGGCGGACAGCAGGTGCTCTTTCAGGC
>CAJVWY010000199.1 GCA_913009925.1 uncultured bacterium | reverse complement strand
AGGGATTGGTGAGCACAGCGTAAAAGAAGATGCCATAGAAGACCATGGCCAGCATCGCCACCACACCCAGGAGCCGGTACCAGATGATCATGAAGATCATCACCAGAGCTATGCCGATGGCGGCGGCGATAAGCCCTTGCCTGAGCGAATCCTCTCCCAGGGTGGCGCTGATCTCATTCTTGTCGACGGTTACCAGTTCCACCGGCAGGGCGCCCGTCTGCAGTACCAGCACCGTGTTCTGCACTTCCTTGAAGGGGATGTTGCCGGTGATCTCGGCGGAGTCACTGTCTATCTTCTCCTTGACCGTGGGCGCCGACTGGACCTCGTCGTCCAGGACGATGGCCATCTGCTGTACCGTGCCGGTGATGGCGCCGGCGGTGGCCAGCTGCTCGGTCACCTCGGCGAAGCGCTTGGAGCCCTCACTGGTGAACTGCATGTTCACCTTGGCCCGGTTGAACTGGTCATAGCCGACACTGGCGCCCTCCAGAGCATCGCCGGTCATCAGCGGCTTGCTGTCGACTACATAAGGTATCTGTACGGGCTGGCCCTCCTCATCGCGGACGATCTCGCCCTTGTCATCGCGCTCCACCTGGTAGAGGACCTGCTTGCCCTCCGGCAACTGCTCCGCAGCGATGGTTCCCGCCCTGATCTGTTTGGTCAGGTCCTGATCGACCTTTTTAAATTCCAGGATGGCGGTCTTGCCGATGAGCTCCATGGCCTCGTCCACGTCGGTGACGCCGGCCAGGCTCACGGATATCTGGTTGGTGCCCTGGCGATTGATGGATGGCTCGGACACGCCCAGTTTGTCGACGCGGTTGCGGATGACCAGCTCAGCCTGGTCCATCTTTTCGTTATCCACGTCGCCCTGGGCCTGCAGCACCACCTCGAGACCGCCCTGCAGGTCCAGCCCCAGCCTGGTCTTCTGCGACGGGGGGTAGATGAGGTAGACCGAAACAGCCACCAGCGCCAGCATCACGCCGAGGATCAGGAGATTTTTCTGTCTGTCAGTCAAGTATTGCCCGTTCTGCCTTTGTCATGAAACGAGCCTGCCGGATATGAACAGGCCAGCGAAAAGCATAAGTCATCTGCATAAGGGTGTCAAAAACCGGACTCCAGTTCCTTTATCGCCTTCATCAGCAGCCCCTCCGGTTCCAGACCATCCGTGCTGATGTGGATGTCGGCCCGATCCCGCGCCAACTTGAGCCGCCTCCGCTGTTTGGCAAGCTGGCCGGGCTCCCAACCCGTCTGCTTGCGCCGCGCCACGGTGCCGTCCGCCGTTTCCAGATAGATGACGATATCCGGCCAGCTGCGAGCGAACAGGTCGGGCACCATTGAATGCTCCTGGGAAACGGAACGGGCGTTGTAGCCCAGCTGTTTCAGTCCTTCCGAAAGCAGCGTCTTGCCGGAACCGCATACACCGACGATGATGATGGTCAACTGCCGGCGGCCGGCGCCGTCAGGCTCCCGTTGCCCCTTTGAGTCTTGCGGTTCAGCCATGGCCGCACACCCCCTACAACGGATACCTAACCCACATCTCCCGGATCTGCCTGTCCTCCGTCCGGCGCGATATTTTGAGCACAACTACGCTGATATCGTCAGCGGGACGCTGCTGGTCACGCTCTACCGCCCGCTCCAGTATCTTCCGGCTTATTTCGTTGACGGGCTGCCGGGACAGGCCCTCCGCCAGGCCGGTCAGTCCGCCGATCTCCATCCGCCGGCCGCGGCCGCGGCCGGCGGACAGGATCCCATCAGAGAAAGCCACCACGGTACGCGGAACCATGAGCGGGAACTGCTCCACGTGCGGTTTGATCATCCGTTGCGTGCCGATGGGGCTGGTATCCGCGTCCAGAACCACCTGCTCCCCCGCCTGTTCCCGCCCTTCACCACCGGGGAGCACCAGCACCGGGCAGTTAGAGTTGCGTGACACCAGCAACTGTCCGTGGTTGGTGTCGGCGGAGATGATGGTCAGCGTAGCCGATACCTGAGCTCGCCGCCGCGCGTAAAGCGCATCGTGTACCGCCCGGGCTACGGCACCGTCGCGGGCGCCGTCGGCGATGAGCGATATCGCCTTGGAGACGACAAAGGAGCTTATCGCCTTCGCCGCTTCGCCCGAGCCCTGGCCGTCGGAGAGGACCACGCTCAGGCCGCCCGTGGGCCGTTCCGTGATCTCCACCGAATCACCGCTCGGTGATACGC
>CAJVWY010000198.1 GCA_913009925.1 uncultured bacterium | reverse complement strand
AGAACTGCCGGGTCACGCTGCGGCGC
Source organism: uncultured bacterium (assembly GCA_913009925.1). Classification (GTDB taxonomy): domain Bacteria; phylum Actinomycetota; class Thermoleophilia; order BMS3ABIN01; family BMS3ABIN01; genus BMS3ABIN01. Next base: position 2,204 of record CAJVWY010000198.1, on the reverse strand, counting down.
AAGGATGATATGTTACAGGGCATCATCGAGGATGACGGCAAGGGTTTCGATCCCCAGCAGGTGATGATGTCCGAGGAGAAGGGGCGGGGGCTGGGGCTGCACGGCATGAAGGAGCGGATCGAACTGGTGGGCGGTTCCCTGGAGCTGGAATCGCGCATCGATGCCGGTTCGACAATCTTTCTGGAGGTTCCCCTGCAAACTGAGGAGGTCGTCTGGTGAGCAATATCAAGGTTCTCCTGGTCGATGATCACGCTATCCTGCGGGCAGGGCTGCTGAGGCTGCTGTCGGAGGAGGATGATATAGAGATCGTCGGCGAGGCCGGTGACGGGCGCGAGGCGATCCAGAAGGTGCAGGAGCTGCACCCGGACATCGTACTGATGGATATCGGCATGCCGGTGATGAACGGCATGGAAGCAACCAAACAGATAAAGAAGAGGGACCAGGACGTGAAGGTCCTGGTGCTGACCATGCACGACAACGAGGAGTACCTGTTCCAGGTACTGCAAGCGGGCGCCGCCGGCTACGTGCTGAAGAAGGCCGCCGACAGCGACCTGGTCAACGCCATACATATCGTCAACGACGGCGACTGCTTCCTCTATCCCTCAGCCGCCAAGCTGATAATCGAGGACTATCTGGACAAGGTGAAGCAGGGGCAGGAACCCACCACCAGCTACGATTCCCTCACGGACCGCGAGCGGGAGATACTGACCCTGGTGGCCGAGGGGTACACCAACCGGGAGATCGCCGAGACCCTGTTCATCAGCGTCAAGACCGTGGAGACCCACAAGGCCAACATCATGGAGAAGCTGAACCTGCACAAACGGGCGGAACTGGTGCGTTACGCCATCCGCAAGGGCATGCTGCAGGTTGACTTTGATGACGTCCTGGAGTAGCGTGCGGCGGCGCCGCCTTGAAAATTCCGCGGCTCCCCCGTATACTTCCTGAATCAACATAACGCTTCAGCTCGTGGGTCGCCCCCAGGGGTGCTAAAGGGAAGCCGGTGGGAGTCCGGCGCGGTCCCGCCACTGTAACTGGAAGCGCTGTCGCGGCCGTCCCGCACGCCGGGGGCGAGCCACTGGGTATCAGCCCGGGAAGGTAGCGGCAGAGCGCAAAGCCAGAAGCCAGGAGACCTGCCCTCGAGCTCTAGCCAAAACACTCTTCGCGGAGGGAGTGGCTAGGGCAATTACTATGACCTTTAATAGCCCGCTTCTTCGGAAGAGGGCTTTTTTCGTCCAAATATACAGAGGCGGTACCATTGATCTTTATCACCGGAGGAACCCGCAGCGGCAAGAGCGCCCTGGCCGAGAAGCTGGCGGACCAGCAGGGCCGGGAGGTGGTGTATATCGCCACGGCCGAGGCCGGGGACCGGGAGATGAGCGAACGCATACGGGAGCACCGCCGCCGCCGGCCCGCCGGCTGGAAGACGGTGGAGGCGCCCGGCGACCTCCCCCGGGTTCTGGCCGACCAGCTCCGTGATGACCGGACGGTGCTGGTGGATTGCCTGACCGTCTATCTGTCCAACCTGATGCAGGCCCGGGGACTGGACAGCGGCGAGCGGCTGCAGCTGGCGGTGGAGGGCGAGATGGAACGCCTGGCCGGCGCCTGCCGCGCCGGCAACGGCAATATCATCATGGTCAGCAACGAGGTGGGAATGGGTATCGTCCCGGACAATTCCCTGGCCCGCGCCTTCCGTGACGCCGCCGGGCGCGCCAACCAGAAGCTGGCGGCGCTGGCGGACGAGGTTTACATGTGCGTGTCGGGCATACCGCTCAGGGTGAAGTGAGTCGTGCTGGACCTGGCACAGACGGTAATGATCCAGGGGACCGCCTCCCACGCGGGCAAGAGTCTGCTGGTGGCCGGCCTGGCGCGAATAATGGCCCAGGACGGCCTGTCGGTGGCGCCGTTCAAGTCGCAGAACATGTCACTCAACTCTTATGCCGACAGCGACGGCGGCGAGATGGGCCGCGCCCAGGTGGTGCAGGCCGAGGCCGCCGGCATCGAACCGCGGGTGGACATGAACCCGGTGCTGCTCAAGCCCACCAGCGATACGGGCGCCCAGGTGGTGGTCCAGGGCCGCCCGGTGGGGACCATGAACGCCCGCACCTACCATGATTACCGGAGCGGCCTGCTGGACGCGGTCTCCGAATCCCTGGAGCGCCTGCGCCGTGATTTCGAGGTGGTCATCATCGAGGGCGCCGGCAGCC
>CAJVWY010000197.1 GCA_913009925.1 uncultured bacterium | reverse complement strand
ACCGAGCCCAGATAGGCCCGCAGACGCAGCCCCTTGGCCTGCACCGTCGCGTGAGCGCCGATGGGGACCTGGCAGCCTCCTTCCAGCCGTTTCATCAGCGCCCTCTCCGCCCGCACGGCCACGGCCGAATCATCGTGATTGTGTATCGATACCAGGTTCTGGACCGCCGGGTCGTTGTCCCGGGTCTCGATGGCGATGACCCCCTGCCCCACGGCCGGTATCATCTCGTCGATGGAGAAGTAGAACGCCACTTCGTCCTCGCGCTCCAGACGCTTGACGCCGGCGGCGGCGAGGATGGTCCCATCCAGCCCCAGTTCCTCGATCTTCCTGATGCGCGTGTCCACATTCCCTCTGATATCCACCAGTTCCAGGTCCGGCCGCAGCGACAGCAGCTGGGAGCGCCGCCGGAGGCTGCTGGTGCCGATGCGGCCACCTTCGGGAATATCATCCAGGCTGGCGGCGGCGCCGATGAAGACGTCACGGGGGTCCTCCCGCGTACCGTAAGCGGCTATGACCAGGTTTTCGGGTACGTCGGTGGGCAGGTCCTTGCAGCTGTGGACCGCCAGATCGATGTCCTCGGCGAGCAACGCGTTCTCGATCTCCTTGACAAACAACCCCACGCCGCCGATGCGCGCCAGGGGGGCGTCCTGGACCTTGTCGCCCACGGTGCTTATCTTCCTTATCTTCACCGACAGTTCCACATGGCTCTTCTGCAGCAGCCACGCCACCGACCTCGCCTGGCACATTGCCAGTTCGCTGCCCCGGGTCCCCAGGGCGACGTATTTTATTGTGGGCCGGATGCTCAATCCTTCCTCCGGCCTCCTTTCCCGGTCCCGTTTAGCCCGAACAGCCGCCGGATAGATTCCACGTACATGTAGCCGCCGCGCTCGTTGGCCGCCTTTTTCAGCTCCACCGTGGGCGAGTGCAGGATCTTGTTAACGATGGCCGACGCCATGGTCTCCACCCGGTTGACCTCCTTTTCCGACAGCGAATCGATCTTCCTCAGCGCCTTCCTCAGCTCTTCCTCCTTGATGGTTTCCGCCTGCTCCCTGAGAGCGGCGATGGTGGGAGTTGCGTCCAGGCTGGCGACCCATTCGCCGAAGCCGCCCACTTCCTCCCTTATTATTTTCTCCGCCTTCCTGGCTTCCTTCCCCCGCTCCGCCGCATTGGCCGCCGCCACCTCGTTGAGATCATCGATATCATAGAGAAAAGCGTTATAGACGCTGTTGACGCCGGGGTCGATATCCCGGGGAACAGCAATGTCGATGAAAAAGATGGGCTTGTTGTGCCGTTGCCGCAAGGCCCGCTCCACTTCACCCCGCCGCAGCACATAGTGCGGCGCGCCGGTGGAACTGATGACGATATCGGCACGGGACAGGTAGCTGGCCAGATCGTCAAACGGCACCGGTTCGCCCTCGAACTTCTCCGCCATCTCTTCGGCCCGGTTGAAGGTACGATTGGAGACCAGGAACCTGCTGACCCCGTGCGACGCCAGGTGCTTCGCGGTCAGCTCGCTCATCTTGCCGGCCCCCAGCAACATGGCCGTACGGCCCTCCAGGTCGTCATAGACCTTCTTGACCATGTCCACCGCCACCGAGGACACGGAGACCGGGTTCTCGCCGATGCGTGTATCGGTCCTGACCCGCTTGCCCACCTCCAGGGCGTGGCGGAACAGGCGGTTCAGCAGTACGCTGGTGGTCTGATGCCGGTGGGCGGCGCGGTAGGCTTCCTTCACCTGTCCCAGTATCTGCGCCTCACCCATCACCATGGAATCCAGGCTGGCTACCACCCGGTAAAGGTGGTCCACCGTTTCCGCGCCCTCATGAAAGTAGATGCAGTCCTCCAGGTCCGACTGGTCGACCCCTGTCGCTCTGGCCAGGCTGGTGACGATCTCCCTGCGGCCAACCTCCGGCCGCGATGAGACCACGTATACCTCCGTGCGGTTGCAGGTGGACAGGGGTACGACTTCGGTGATGGCGGTCTCATCGAGCAGGTGCTCCGACACCTGGCCGCAGCGCTCATCATCAAGGGAGACTTTTTCCCGGAGTTCGACCGGAGCAGACTTGTGATTTATGCCTAGTACCGCGAGATGCATTGCTCGATCTCCGCTTGTGCGGCCTCACGGCCGCTGCTTCGCAAGGTGTTCACCAGGTCCAGTTCCGCCAGATCGGCAAGGCACCGGCGCTTGCGTTCCTCGTCGCCGATACGAGCGATTACCTCACGGCGGGCCGCGC
>CAJVWY010000196.1 GCA_913009925.1 uncultured bacterium | reverse complement strand
GAGAAGATCGCCTATGACTATTACTTGGAATGCCGGGGTGATAAAGCATGTCTGACATAGAGAACAAGGGAAACGAGGGAGAGCGCGAGCTTTCGAAAAAGGAGCGCATGGCGATTCCGCGAACGCCGATGCCCGAGCAGGAACCCAAACAGAGGGCCGGCAACTTCGAAGAAGTAACCCTGGGTTACTCGGACGAGAAGGCGGTCACGGAAGCTACGCGCTGCCTGCAGTGCAAGAAACCCAAGTGCGTGGCCGGCTGCCCGGTAGGGATCGATATCCCCGCCTTCATCGACGCCATCGCCAAAGGGGATCCGGCCGCCGCCATCGCCAAGCTCAAGGAGACCACCAGCTTCCCGGCGGTATGCGGTCGCGTCTGCCCCCAGGAGGAGCAGTGCGAAAAGGTCTGCATCGTGGGCAAGAAGTACGAGCCGGTGGCTATCGGCCGTCTGGAACGTTATGCCGCCGACTGGGAGGCCGCCCAGGGTGAGGCAGCCAGGCCGGAGGTCGCGGCAAGCAAGAGCAAGAGGGTTGGCATCGTGGGCTCGGGCCCGGCGGGGCTAACCTGCGCCGGCGAGCTGGCCAAGGAGGGTTACCAGGTGGTCATCTACGAGGCCCTGCACAAGCCGGGAGGTGTGCTTTCCTACGGAATCCCCGAGTTTCGCCTCCCCAAAGACATCGTCTACCGCGAATGTGAATATGTAGAGAGCCTGGGCGCCGAGATCAAGCTGGATTACGTCATCGGCAAAACCATGACCATCGACGAAATGATGGAAGACGGGCATGACGCGGTATTCCTGGCCAACGGCGCCGGACTGCCTGTGTTCATGAACATCCCCGGGGAGAACTTAAACGGCGTGTTTTCCGCCAACGAGTTCCTTACCCGCGCCAACCTGATGAAGGCCTTCAAATTCCCCGAATATGATACCCCCATCAAGGTGGGCAAGAAGGTGGCCGTGGTCGGCGGCGGCAACGTGGCTATGGATGCCGCCAGGACGGCGCTAAGGCTGGGAGCGGATGTACACCTGATCTACCGGCGCTCCCGGGAGGAGATGCCGGCGCGTGATGAAGAGATCCACCATGCCGAAGAGGAGGGCATCCAGTTCCATTTGCTCACCAACCCCACACAAATCATCGGTGACAACGAGGGTTGGGTCGAGGAGATCGAGGTCATCGAGATGGAGCTGGGCGAGCCGGATGATTCGGGCAGGAGGCGCCCGGTGCCCGTTGAGGGCTCGGAGAGCCGCATACCCATCGATGTGGTAATCATATCAGTGGGGACCCGGTCCAACCCGATATTGACCCAGGCCACGCCTGACATGGAACTGAACAAGTGGGGCAACATCGTGGCCGACCCTGACACCCTGGCCACCAGCAAGGAGGGTGTGTTCGCCGGCGGTGATATCGTCACTGGCGCCGCTACCGTGATCCAGGCCATGGGTGCCGGCAAGGTGGGCGCCCGCTCCATCGACCGCTTTCTGCAGGGGTTGCCGCTGAAGCCAGAGCCTGAGGAGGAAGAGGCCGAGGCGGAAGGAGCGGCGGCCAAGTAAAGGACGGTATTTATGAGCACGGTTAAATGACAGACAGAAACGATGTCGTCAGGCTGACGATCGAGGGCAGGGAGATCGAGGCGGCTCCCGGGATGACCATCTTCGAGGCCGCCCGGGACGCGGATATCCGGATCCCCAATCTCTGTAACGACGGGCGGATCGAACCGGTCGCTTCGTGCCGCATGTGCGTGGTCGGTATCGACGGCGAAGCGGGCCTTAAGACGGCCTGCACCACGCCGGTGGCTGACGGCATGAAGGTGAGCGTCGACAACGAGCAGTTGCGCGCCATGCGCCGCCTGGTGCTGGAACTCATCTTCTCGGACCATAACGCCTACTGTCTGCCGCCCTGTCAGAACGGCTGTCCCGACCAGCTGGACATACCCGGCTACGTGAAGGCGGTTGCCGAGGGGGATCCGAGAGAGGCGGTGCGAATTATCAAGCAGCGTCTGCCTTTTCCCCGCGTGCTGGGCCGGGTGTGCCCCCGGCCCTGCGAATCGGTTTGCCGCCGGGGTGGGAACGACGACCCGGTCTCCATATGCAACATCAAGCGGTTCGCCGGCGATGAGGCGGCGGCGGACCAGGACGAACTGCCCTTTCCCCAGGAAGCACCCAGCGGCAAGAGGGTGGCCGTCGTCGGCGCCGGTCCGGCCGGGCTCACCTGCGCCTATTACTTGGCTCTCAAGGGACACCAGGTAACT
>CAJVWY010000195.1 GCA_913009925.1 uncultured bacterium | reverse complement strand
CCTCATGCTCGACGACGGCCAGCGGAAATATTGCCGATATGATCTGGTCCTCGATGATGCGCGTGTTCTCCACTATCAGCGACACCTTCACATCGGGATAGCGCCGCTTGAACTCCCCCAGATAGAAGGGCATGAGGTAGTTGCCGACGGTGGTGCTGGCCCCCACATGCAACTCTCCTCCCTTGAGCCCCCTCAGCTCGTCCAGCTCCTGGTTTATCTGGTTCTCGATAGCCAGGATCTTTTTCGCTTTTTCGTAGAGGATCTTGCCAGGCTCGGTCAGGGTGGCGCCCTTGCTGCCCCGGTCGAAAAGCACGACGCCGTAGCGGCGCTCCAGCGCCTGTATCTGCTGGCTCACGGCGGACTGGGACATGAACAGGTCCTCGGCGACAGCCGAGAAATTGCCTTTTTCCGCTATTGAGCAAAATGTTCTGAGTTTGATAAGGTCCACTGGACATTCCCATGTGACGGCAGGATTATTGAGGTCCCCACTGATTAGGCAATTTATTATAACAGATAAGAAGTGCTTATCATTGACAGATCGCCACACACTCAAATCATGGATAAACATCCCCGAACCGTATCCTTCAGGTTGACCGGTATAGTGTCGGGGGTGAATCGGTATACTGTCTGCTCATATATTGAATAATGTAGATATCTACATTATACTTCCTGGCTCGGCACACTGTTTATGAGCCCTGAAGAGAAAAAACCGGAAGAGGGCGGCGTGGCCGGCGAGACGAAAGCCGGGTTCTGCGACTGCGACTACAGGACGCTGGTGGGTGTATTTAAGGCGCTCTCGGACGAATCTCGGCAGAAGATCCTGCTGGCGCTGGAGGAGGAGGGAGAGATGCGCGTGGCCGATCTGGTCGAGCGTCTCCACATCTCCCAGCCAACCATGTCCCACCACCTGGGCGTACTGAGAAACTCCGGCCTGGTCAACGACCGGCGGAGTGGGCAGTCCATATTTTACTCGGTGAACAGCCGCTGGCTCTCCGACTGCTGCGGCGGCTACCTCTCCCATTTCGATGGCGATGAGGATTGATACACCGAACCTGCATCAATATCTTACCTCTTCCAGACACAATCCTCCCGGAGGCGCCGACTCACCGGCCTGGGACCGTTCGCCCCCTGCAAGCAGCTCCTTCAGGTCCCCCAGTGGCCGCCGGCCCCTGCCGACCTCCAGCATGGTGCCCACCAGGGCGCGTACCATGCCGCGCAGGAAGCTACTCGCTTCTATTGTGTAGACCAGCAGGTCACCATCCTCACGCCATCGGGACACTGCGATCTCGCGCTCGAAGTAACTGTGCTCCGTGACCGTGGGCGTGAAGGCGCGGAAATCATGCCGGCCGGCGATGGCGGCCGCGGCGCGGTGAAGCATGGCGGTGTCCAGCTGGCCACGGATGTAGTTGACGAAACGGTGGCGGAACGCCGAGGGCCAGGAGCGGCAGAGCAGGGTGTAGGAATAGGAGCGGGAGATGGCGCTGCGGCGGGCATCGAAGTCCGGCGGTACTTCTATGATACTGCTTACGGCGATGGTATCCGGCAGCAGCCCGTTGACCGACCAGCGCAGCCTGCCTGGCTCCATGCCGGACCCGGTGAAGAAGCTCACCACCTGTCTGCGGGCGTGGACGCCGGCATCGGTCCTGCCGGCCACCGACAGGCCCACCTGCTCCTGCAGGATGCGACCCAGCACCTGCTCCAGGGTGCCTTCTATGGTCTGAAGGCCCGGCTGTTTCGCCCAGCCGGCGAAGTCGCTGCCGTCGTATTCCAGGTCCATCCTGAGATTTCTTTTCTGCCGAGTCATGGTTTTACCTGAACCTGCCCAGCCATAAAGCGGCGCCCAGCAGGGCGATGATGATCAGCGCCAGGGCCAGGTCCAGTCGGCCGAAATGGAGCTTATGGCGCAACGTCCTGCCCTTGCCGCCGCGGTAGCAGCGTGCTTCCATGGCCAGCGCCAGCTGGTCGGCGTGGCGGAAGCTCATCACGAACAGCGGTATCATTATGGGCAGGGTGTTCCTGGCACGCGTTATGAGTCCGCCATGGGTCACGTCCGCGCCCCTCGCCATCTGTGCCTTGATTATCCGGTCCAGTTCCACCAGTAACGTAGGGATGAACCGGAGGGCGATCGTCATCATCAAAGCCAGATCGGAAGAGCACACGTCTGAACTCCAGTCACATTCCTTTATCTCGTATGCCGTCTTCTGCTTGAAAAAAAAAAATAACCCACGACGCCAACCCCGCCCTTCACCCCATCCCGTTGTCTCGGTCCCTTGCGCCTCGTTCACGCCAATAGCACGCGTCACCACACCACTCCCACTTCTCACT
>CAJVWY010000194.1 GCA_913009925.1 uncultured bacterium | reverse complement strand
TTCCGCCGTGGAAAGCTCCCCCGGATATGGGCCCTGGTCAGCCGCGGCGCGGCAGGGCCGGCAGGACAGGTTGCAGCTGCGGGTGACCTCCCAGGCCACCAGCCGTGGCGGCGGCGTTCCGCCGCCGGCCTGGCGCCCTCCCGGTCGGCCCTGGTCAGCTGATCTCTTCATCGCTCAGGTAACAGGCGGGGTCGGGTGCCCAGGGTTCACCATAGACCAGGTCGGCACGCACCCGCAGAGCGCCGCCGCAGGCATCGAACCACTTGCAGCCGGCACAGCGGCCGTGGATATGGCTCCGGCGGTCCTTGAGGCCGGCCATCAGCGGGTCGGAGGTGTCCATCCAGATCTCGCTGAAGGGGCGCTCACGCACGTTGCCGAAGCTGTAGTGCATCCAGAACTGGTCCGGATGGACGTTGCCCTGGAAGTCGATGTCACCGAAGCCGACGCCGGAACTGTATAGGCCGCCGCCGTTCCACTTGAGCAGGTTCATCACCGACTCCGCCCGCTCCGGATCCTCCGCCAACAGCTTCATGTACAGGTAGATACCATCCACATGGTTGTCCACGGTGAGGATGTCCTTCTCCAGGCCCCGGTCGTTCATATCCTTGGTGCGCTCCAGGATGATGTCCAGGGCATCGCGAGTCTCTTCGTGGGTGAGGTCATCGCTCTCTTTGCCGCGGCCGGAGTAAACCAGATGGTAGAAACAGGCCCGGTCGATACCCTCGGCCTCGATGAAATCGAAGATGCCGTGCAGGTCCTGGTAGTTATGGCGCGTGAGCGTGAGCCTCAGACCCACACGCTGCGAGACCTGCTTTAGGTTGCGGAAGCCGGCCATGGCCTTCTGGAAAGCGCCCTCCTTGCCGCGGAAGGTGTCGTTGATCTCATCGATGCCGTCCAGGCTGACGCCCACATAGGTAAAACCCAGGTCCTTGATGCGACGCGCCACCTCACCGGTGATAAGGGTGCCGTTGGTGGACAGCGTAGGCCTTATGCCCAGGGAGATGGCATGGGCCACCAGCTCGAACAGATCCTGGCGCATCAGCGGCTCACCCCCGGAGAACAGCAGCGCCGGGATGCCGAAGGCGGCCAGGTCATCGATGAGCGCCTTGCCCTCTTCCGTGCTCAGCTCTCCCTCATATTTCTTCGCTTCGGAGTCCGTGTAACAGTGGACGCACTTGAGGTTGCAGGTGCGGCTGATATTCCAGGCCACTACCGGACGGCGCTCCGCAGCCGACTTGGGCTGCCGCGGGATGCGTGGTGCGCCCCCCATCTCCTTTTTACCCTGGTGTCCGTGACCGTAGCGGAGGGAATCCGCCGGGGTGTCGCGGTCACAGTACAGGCGGGTGATATCAATCATGGCTTTTCTCTTTTCGTGCCTGCCGTATTTGCCGGGTGGTTATCGCTGCCCGGCGACCAGCGTCTGCACCAGCCCCGGGATGGTGAACTCCTCAGCGACCATGTCGACCCTCAGGCCCAGGTCACGGGCGGTCCCGGCGGTCACCGGCCCGATACAGGCTATGGTCACACTCGCGGGAAGTCCTGATAAGTCGAAGCCATCGAGGAGCGTTACAAAGTTCTTGACCGTGGATGAACTGGTAAAGGTAATGATATCAATTTCGCCAGCCGAGAGCATATCCCGCATCTCCTCCGCGCCGGTGTCGTCCAGCACCGTCTCGTAAGCCGTTACCACCTCCACCCGGGCGCCCGCTGCCGCCAGCTTCTCAGGCAGTATTTCGCGGGCCTCCCTGGCCCTGGGGATGAGCACCCGGCTGCCCTCGACGCCCAGCTGGAGCATAGCCTCGATCACCGACTCGGCGCGGTACTCGGGAGGGACGAAGTCGGGCCTGAGGCCGCGGCGCTGAAGCGCCGCGGCCGTCGCCGGGCCGATGGCTCCCAAACGTATACCCTTGAGGTCGCGCACGTCACCGTCCCGGTCCAGACGCTCGAAAAACTTCTCCACGCCGTTGACGCTGGTGAACAGAACCCAGTCGTACCCGGGCCCGCCGTCCGCCCTGATCCTGTCGATGGCGGCATCCAGCGCTTCGTATCCATCCGCCGGCTCCACGACCCTGATGGTGGGAAACTCCACCGGCGCCGCCCCCATTTCCTCCAGGGAACGCACCAGGTCACTGGCCTGACCGCGGGAGCGAGTCACCACCACCCGCTTGCCGAACAGAGGACGGTTCTCGAACCAGTGCAGAGATCGGAAGAGCGTCGTGTAGGGAAAGAGTGTAGATCTCGGTGGTCGCCGTATCATTAAAGAAAAAAATAGCATCCATTCTCTGTATAGCGCTACTCGACCAACTCAACACTCTTCTCATACGTCCCTCTTTCCCTCTCC
>CAJVWY010000193.1 GCA_913009925.1 uncultured bacterium | reverse complement strand
CCAATACCATGGCGCCGTCCACCGACGCGGTTATGGGCGCCGTCCCTCTGGCCAAGGCCGGTGTGGGCTCGGCAACCAACGATACCACCCGCATGGTGGGCGGGGCGCTGGGTGTAGCCATCTTCGGCTCTGTACTCAATACCCTCTATTCCTCGAATATGGAAGCGGCCACGGCGCAGCTGCCTCCACAGGCGGGAGCTGCGGCCAGGGACTCGGTGGGCGCGGCGGTCCAGATCGCCGGCATGGCCGGCGGGCCCCAGGGCGAGGCGCTGGCCATTATTGCCCGCCAGACATTCGTAAACGCTATGGGCGTAGCCTTTGTCATCGCCGCCGGGGTAGCGATGCTGACCGCCCTGGTGGTCCTGTTTATCATGCCTGCAGGACATCTGGGCAAGCAGGAGTAATATACAAACAATCAATATGTGGGAATAACGGCAGGAGTCGCCTGTGGAGCAGGTGATAAGTGGGGGGTTGATACTCGCCGGCGCCGCCATCATGCTGGTCAGCATGATCAAGTGGCGGCGGTTGTCGCAGGTGACGCCTTTCATTCCCGAGCGCAGCCGTGACGAGATAATCCGATACCTGAAGCTTCACGGGTCTCTCATGCTGTTCTTTCTGCTGGCCTACATCGGCGTAGCCATCGTCTTGTTCATCGGCGTGCCGGTGGTAGGGGAGTTGATGGTGGGGATCATCCTGCTCGGTGGGGCCTTTTTCGTCTTGCTCGGGATAGTGATCGAGATGAGGATGCTCATGGAGATACAGGTGACTATCCGCGGCCTGCTCCCAGTCTGCTCCAATTGCAAGCGGGTGCGGCACGAGGGTGAGGACCCGGCGGTTCAGGAGTCCTGGAGTGATATCGAATCCTATATCTCCGAGCGCACAGACGCCGACATCTCCCACAGCCTCTGCCCCAGTTGCAAGAAGGAGCTGTACCCGGATCTGAAGTGATACCCGTAGGCGCAAACCCCTGTTCGCCGGTCAGCTGAAACCAACCCTCCTGTTGGCCCAGTCCACGGCCAGGATACGTTTGCCGGCGCCGACCTGGTGCATATCGATAAAAACCAGCTTCTTGCCGTCTGAGACAGGAACTCTCTCCACCAGCGATGCCCCTTCCAGTTCCAGCTCATCGCCGAAGAAGACCACATTGTCAACCTGGTCCGGAATGACCGTCCTTGCTTCTTCGCTGGCTGCCGGATCGAAATGCCAGACCCGGTATTGGGGCAGGTAATAAAGCACCCGCTCGAATTCGTACACAGCCACGATGAGCGTATCGTCGGGGTTGAAGTTACTCCTCAGAGCGTCCAGTCTGGACTGGAAGACCTGGTCGCTGCCGGCCAGGTCGCGGGAGCCGTAGCTGACATCGGTCGCCAGGAAGAAAAGCAGGTTTGCGCCTATCGCCGCGGCCGGTAACAGGATGGCGAGTCTTGCAAAGATCCGCCGCGATGCCATCTTCTTCAGGTCGTTCGCCAGCAAGGTGGCGCCCCAGGCGGCGGCCAGCAGCGCCGGCGGCAGGATAAGAAAGACATATCCGGGTTCGCCGATGTGGATCAACAGGTAGAAGAGGGCGGCGGGTGTGAACCATAAGGCAAGGAAGTGCAGCCGGCGGTCACGGCGCAGGGCCGTGGCGCCGGGGAAAGCCGGGCGAAGGAGGAAATAGGCCAGGAACGGCAGGGCGCCGGCGATGGCTAATAACAGAAAATGCCGGAGGGCCGCGGCGTTGCGGAACAGTGCTTCCCATCCCTTGCCGAAGATGGAGAAGTCTTGCAGGATACCGGCTGTCTCCTGGGAGGAAGCTTCGCGGTAAACGGAAAAGCCCCCGGTGAGGATGGATGTCGGCACATACCAGGCGGCGATCGTGGCGGCCAGGGCTGCGGCGGCGGCCAGGGTCCGGCGCCGGCCGGCGCCAAGCAGGCCGACGAGGAAGACGGGTAACATAAAGGGCAGGAGGTCCTGCCGGAACCCGGCCGCCAGGCCCAGCAGTACCGCCGCCGGCAATATATATCCCTTTTCCCCTTGCCATGCCCTGTAAGTAAGGATGGCCGACAGTGTACTCAGCAAGGCGAGGAGTGTGTAGGGGAAGGCTACCTCCGACAGGCCCCAGAAGCTGATGCTGGTGGCCAGCAGCAGGGCCGCCACCAGGCCGGTGGCTCTGTTGAACATGATCTTCCCCAGCCAATAGATAGCCGGCACGGCGGCTGCGGAGGCGAAGACGCTGATCCAGATCATGGCGGCGTTGGGGTCTCCCAGGAGCCGGTTGGCCAGCCAGACCAGGCCCACATAGAAGATGTACCCCGGCGGCTGCGGCTGGTGTACCGATACGTCGAAGTGCTGGATGGCCCGGGTGTACAGGACCGAATCCCAGGAAT
>CAJVWY010000192.1 GCA_913009925.1 uncultured bacterium | reverse complement strand
ATTAAGCCCGGCTCCAGCTGGGACGTGGTCTTCCGTCTCGAGCGCAATGAGTTCAACGGGTCGGTCTCTCCCCAGCTCAACCTGCGTGCCCTCTATCCCAGAAACGTCGAGCCGGGGCAGGCGGGCGATGCTGACTGCACACACTGCGACTCCAACTGCCCCGGACGTGTTCGGGGAGAGGAGTTCTGGTCCCTGCTGTCCACCGGCGCCCCCCTGCCGGAGCCCTGGCTGGCGGCGGAGGCAGCCGTCACCGTGGCCGATGACCCTGACGACCGGATCATCGACCGCCGTGACTACGGAGCCATCCCCCAGCAGATAGCCCGGATCATCGCCGGCGGCGAGAGCGTGTTGCTTCTTGTCGCCGACTCCGCCCGGCGCCAGAGACTGCTTTTCCGGGAGATGCCTCTGGCCGGGGGAACGCCCGGGAACGCGCTGGTTGTGGGCGTTCGCTGTAGCCGGTCCATTATCTCCTCTCGCGTGCAGACCGTGGCGGAGGATAGCGGCACCCCGGCGCTGATGATGGCCGATTTCGTCACCGCGGTGTCTGCCCCGGAGTTGACGGCTGCCTTCGATCACCTGGTTTTCATCGATCCTCCCTTCAACTCCGCCGTCTTCGCTTCGCTGGCGGCCCTGGCTCCCCGGGCCTGGCTTCATTTAATCTACTGTGACGATGAGGTACAATTTACTAAAAGGGTGTTGGAGCATGAATACAGCCTGCGTGCGTCCCTTACCGGGCTCTACCAGCGCCTGCAGGCGGGACAGATCCATCCCCTCGACGAAACCACGGAAAGGATTCTCCTGGGCGGAGGCAGGTATCTCCGCAATCCGCAGACGGCGGTCAGGGGTTTAAAGGTCCTGGAAGAACTGGGCCTGATTTCAATTGAGGATTCGAGGGAAGAATCGATATTGACGATGCTTTCGGTGGAGAGGACCGAACTGGAAAGGTCCCGCACCTTCCAACTGAACCAGGGGTTCCACGACAGATGTCAGAAGCACTTGAACAGGTTGCGAAAAACAAGGACGACGTAGCAGCGAACGAGGCCGCGCTCGAGGATCTCTTCTGCGTAATCTCTTCATATAACCCTGATTTCGAACGGGACCTGATCACCCGCGCCTACGCCTACTCCAAGAGCCACCATAAAGGTACGCTGCGCAAGAGCGGCGAGGATTTCATCTCCCACCCCCTGGGCACCGCCCGTATCTGCGCCGACCTGATGCTGGATAGCGTCACCATCGCCGCGGCGCTGCTCCATGACGTGGTCGAGGATACGCCTTCGACGATCCCCGAGGTGAAGAAGCTGTTCGGCGATGAGGTCGCCGAACTGGTCGACGGCCTCACCAAGCTCCAGAAAGTGTCGCTCAAGAGCGAGGAGGAGGAGCAAGCGGAGAACCTGCGCAAGATGATCGTCGCTATGGCCAGGGATATCCGCGTCATTCTCATCAAGCTGGCGGACCGGACCCACAACATGAGGACTATCTGCCACCTGGACAAGCATAAACAGATCCAGAAAGCGAAGGAGACCCTGGAGATCTACGCGCCCCTGGCGCACCGTCTGGGAATCTACAGCATCAAATGGGAGCTGGAGGACCTGGCCTTCGCCGCCCTGCACCCGCGCAAGTATTCCGAGTTGCAGCAGATGGTCTCCCAGCGCCGGACCGATCGTGAGTCATACGTGGCCATGGCCGCCCTGCAGCTGGAGAAAGAACTGAATAACGTGGGTATCCAGGTCAAGATAGAAGGCAGGGCCAAGCATTTCTACAGCATCTATACCAAGATGGTGCGAAAGGGCAAGGAGTTTAACGAGATCTACGACCTCACCGCCATGCGGGTGCTGGTGGACACGGTCAAGGACTGCTATGGCGCCCTGGGCATCATCCACTCCATCTGGAAACCGATGCCCGGCCGGTTCAAGGATTACATCGCCATGCCCAAGTTCAACATGTACCGGTCACTGCACACTACGGTCATCGGGCCGCAGGGCAAGCCGCTGGAGATACAGATACGCACACAGAAGATGCACCAGACGGCGGAGTTCGGCATCGCCGCCCACTGGCTCTACAAGGAGAAAGGATCGTCGGCGAAATCCAAGGAGCAGGCGGCCGACAAGCTGGCCTGGCTGAGACAGATGATGGAATGGCAGAGCGAGACTGACGACCCCAAGGAGTTCATGAAGACCCTGCGCATCGACCTGTTCGAGGAAGAGGTGTTCGTCTTCACTCCCAAGGGGGAGGTCATCAGCCTGGCCTCCGGTTCCACGCCCATCGACTTCGCCTACGCGGTGCATACCGACGTGGGCCATCATTGCGTGGGCGCCAAGGTCAACAACCGCATCGTACCGCTGCACCATACCCTTCACAGCGGCGACTTCATCGAGGTGC
>CAJVWY010000191.1 GCA_913009925.1 uncultured bacterium | reverse complement strand
TGTTATAAAGGGGACTGCCGGGCGCGGGGCGGCTGCTTCAGGCCGGAGCGTCAGAATTCTGGATCGTCACCGGCATCAAGGGGGACCACCATCTTGATGGTGTCCAGCCTGAGTATCAGCGTAGCCGCCTTGCGGCAAGGCTCGTCCGGATGCCGGAGCTTACGGAATACGGCACGGGTGATGGGCACAAAGTGAAGTTCCTTGGCGTTCAGCAGATCGCTGACACGTGACTGGTAGCCGCCGGGCTTGATGTGCATAAAGCCCTCGATCTCGTAATCGTCGGTAGTTACCAGGACCTTTATCAGCTTGGTCTTGATCTGGGTGCTGATTGCGGGGTTTCCCTGAGCGCAAACCCCCGTGTTTCTAACCGGTTTAACCGGATTGTAAGACCTTGTTTTGTCAGCCATCTCTCTGCCCGCCTACCGAGTTTCTGTCTTGCAGCGCCCTGTCGCCCATCAATTCGGCATCCGCATCATAAAAGTTTAATCTGTACCGGTTCGCGACTGAACCGTCTTCGCCGTTTCTACTATCCATCTGGGGTAATATAGGCCTGAAACGAACTCCGGGAGGCATCTTGCCAGAGTTTTTCCGATACGAGCTGGACGCTATCGACGGCGACGCCCGCGCCGGCAGGTTGCACACCCCCCATGGTGTGATAGAGACGCCCTGCTTCATGCCGGTGGGGACACGGGCAACGGTCAAGGCACTCTCGCCCCGTGACCTGGAGGAGGCCGGGGCGCAGGTCATCCTGGCCAATGCCTACCATCTGTATTTCAGGCCTGGCGCTGAAGCCGTCGCCGCCCGCGGCGGCCTGCACCGGTTCATGTCCTGGAAGCGGCCGATACTCACCGACAGCGGGGGCTTTCAGGTATTCAGCCTGAAAGGCACCACCCGCATCAGCGGTGACGGCGTGGAGTTCCGGTCTCTGTATGACGGTTCCAGCCACTTCTTTACGCCGGAACTGGCCGTACAGATGCAGGAGAAGCTGGGCGCCGACATAATCATGTGTTTCGACGAATGCGTGCGTGCCGGCGTCGCCGCCGGCTATCTCAGGGAGGCGGTGGAACGCACCGCTGAATGGGCCGCCCGCTGCCGCCGGGCCCATACCCGCTCCGACCAGCTGTTGATGGGTATCATCCAGGGCGGTGTCGACCATGCGCTCAGAAGGGAGAGCGTTGAACGGACCCGTGAACTGGACTTCGGTGGCTACGCTATCGGCGGTCTCAGCGTCGGCGAGGAGCGGCAGAGGATGCTGGAAACAATGGCGTTCACCGCCGGGCTCCTTCCCCGGGAGCGGCCGCGCTATTTCATGGGGCTGGGGGACCCGTCGGGAATGCTGGAGGCCATCGGCGCCGGCATCGACATGTTCGACTGCGTCCTGCCCACCCGCGACGGGCGCAACGGCGGCGCTCTGACCTCCTCCGGACGCCTCAATATGCGCAATGCCGCCTATGCGGACGAGGATGGTCCCCTGGAGCCGGGCTGCGGCTGCTATACCTGCAGCAACTTCAGCCGCGCCTACATCCGCCACCTGGTCACCCAGAAGGAGATTCTGGGGTTGCAGCTTCTGTCTCTACACAATGTCGCCTTTCTGTTAAACTTGGCTCGTCGGGCCAGGGAGGCGATCATCGCCGGGCGCTTCCGTCAGTTCAGGGAAGGCGTGCCGGACCTATACTGAGCCAAATAACATCGAAGGAAAGGAGCAACCTTGGTTCCATCGTGGATGTTGATTGTCGCTGAGGAGGGGTCAGCTCAGGGCGCCAGCCGCTATATGACCTTCATCATCATCGCCGTATTCATCGCCGTCTTCTATTTCCTGCTCATCAGGCCGGGGCAGAAGCAGAAGAAAGCTCACCAGGAGTTGGTATCTTCGGTGAAGAAGGGCGACGAGGTCATGACCGCCGGCGGACTTTTCGGTACCATCAAGCGGGTGGACGCGGATAATGTGATCATGGAGATCGCCAAGAAGACAGAGATCAAGATGGCGAAGAGCTCCATCGCCCGCGTGGTGAAGGCTGAGGAGGCTGAGGAAGAGGAAGAGGATTACGAAGAGGATTATGAAGAGGAAAACGAGGAGGGTGAAGAGGATTCCATGGAAGACGAGGGATAGGAAGGCTTGCAGCTCGATATCGCCGTCAGCAAAATCGATAAGTTCGGTGTATCACCGAGCGGTGATTCGGTGGAGATCACGGAACGGCCCACGGGCGGCCTGAGCGTGGTCCTCTCCGACGGCCAGGGCTCGGGAGATCGGAAGAGCACACGTCTGAACTCCAGTCACATTCCTTTATCTCGTATGCCGTCTTCTGCTTTAAAAAAAAAAAAACACACATCAACTCCTCCGACACCCAACCCCCTCACACCCAGATGCTCCCCGCCAGAGCCCAC
>CAJVWY010000190.1 GCA_913009925.1 uncultured bacterium | reverse complement strand
TTTATCCCCGGTCCGGTATCCGCTATGGAAAAGACCGTCTCCGTCTCCGTCTGCTCCACGGTTACCGTTATCACCCCTTCGCCGGAGAACTTGATGGCGTTCCCCACCAGGTTCATCAGTGTCTGCCTGATCTTGCGACGGTCCATGGGTATCGGGCTCAGGTCCGCGGCCAGGCGGCGGTCCAGCTGAAGACCCTGGGCCTCGGCCTGCGGGCGCAGTCCCAGAACCACTTCCGAAACCAGTTCGCCCGGGTCTTCTTTAGTCATGGAGACCCGCATGCGTCCCGCCTCTATGCGCGCCAGGTCCAGCAGGCCGTCGATGAGCCGCAGCAGCTCCATGCCGTTATCGTGGACTATCTCCAGATCCCTCTGCTGCTCCAGGTTGATATCACCGTCGATCCTGTCCAGGATCAGCTTGGTAAAGCCCAAGATGGCGTTCAACGGCGTCCTCAGTTCGTGGCTCATGTTGGCCAGGAACTCGGACTTGAGGCGGTCCACTTTTTTCAGCTCCCTGCCCTTGCGCTCGCTTTCCTTGTACAGGCGCGACAGGGCTTCGGTCCGCTCACTGACCCTGGACTCCAGCTCCCGCGCCGACCGGTTGAGCTTTTCGTACAGCTGATCGTTCTCCACGGCCACCGCGGCCTGGGTGGAGATAATGGAAAGGATGTCTATGTCGTCCCGGGTGAACTGCTGGCCGCTGCCCAAATCCATCACGCCTATGGCGCCGACGCAACGGTCGCCGATTATCAGGGGTACGGAAGCGACGGCGGCTACCCCCGCCCGGGCGAACTTCGGCCGTCGTTTGGCAAAAGACTGGTAATCGTTGACGATGCGGGGGCTGCGGTTCCTGATGACACTGTCCGCCAGGCCGTCGCCCAGCGACGTCCATACCCGGGTCAGTTCCTCCGGCAACCGGTACGCGTAGGGGAAGGTTATGCGGCCCTCCTCCTCGTCCAGCATGGCCACCATCGCCGCGTCCGCCTTAAGTACGCGGGCCGCGTGCTGGGCCACTTTGGTCAGCGTCGCCTCCAGGTCCAGACCGGCGGCGATGCTCACCGCCACCCGGCTGAGCTCCCGCCGCACCCGCAGCCGCTCGTTGGTCTCCTCGAACAGGCGGGCGTTCTCGATAGCCACCGCCGCCTGGCCGGCCACCGCCATGATCACTCTCAGGTCTTCCTGGGTGAACTTCTTCTCCTGCTTGCGGGAGAACAGGAACAGGGCTCCGGCCGCCTTCTTGCCGATCTTGATGGGTACGGCGATAGCCGCCTGCGGCTCCTCGCCGCTGAAAATCTCATGATTGTCAGGATAGTCGGCATAGTTATCCAGCACCAACGGTTCACCGGTCTGCATCGCCTGTCCCGCCAGGCCCGAGCCCGGGGGGAATGACAGCCGGGAAAGGTCCGATGGCACCCCGCGGGAGCAGGGATAGACTATCCGGTGGTTCTTCTCGTCGTTGAGGGCCACGATACCGCCGCTGGCGCCTGCCAGCTCGCAACCGTTGATGACCACCTGCTCCAGCACCCGGTCCAGGTCCAGCCCGGAAGCTATCTCCTTGGCCACCGCCGCCAACCGCTCCAGGCGGCGGCTCTTCTCCAGGAGCTCCTGGCAGGCTTTCACCTGCTCGGTGACTATACGCACCATCTCGATGCCGGCGATGATCTCGCCGGACTCGTCCCTCAGCGGTGTCGCCAGGATCTCGGCCGTCAGCAGGCCGCCGTGCCGGTCCACACCCTGGCGCGTGTCCCGGACCGTCTCTCCCGTGCGGAACGACTCCAGCAGGGGGCAATCCGGGCACACCTGCGAACGGCGTTCGTAGACCTGGTAGCAATATCGGCCCTCGATATCTTCACCGAACAGTCTCTTGTGAGCGGTGTTGGCGTAGATGATGCGCAGGTCCCGGTCCTGGATACTGACACCATCATCGATACATTCCAGGATCCCGGTGTACAGGTCCAGGCCGGCCAGTGGCGAGTCGGACGCCGGGCCACCGTGCTGTTTCGATGTCGATGCCGACTTGCGGCTGGTCTTGTTCATCGGACCGCCCGTGATCGCTGGTTTCGGTGGGAACAGGTGAAAAGCATCAGGCACGCCTTCCCCTCCCCTGCGGGATGGGTTGTTATCGGCAGCAGCGGAAAAAACTTTAGCGGTGATTATCTCGGGGCCGCCCTTGCGGGCGGCCCCGGTACTTTCAGCTGCTTGTCCATTCACGCCGGCTCTGGCCTCCGGCTGTTGCCTGTCCGCTCATACGGTCCGGCAGCCCAGCAGGGGATTGCCTCCCGAGCCGGCCGGGGTGTTGATGCCGTAGGCGCAGATCGTGTCGCCGGCGACGCCGTCGACCAGGGTGTCGAAGCCATGGTTGGCGCCGAACACTGGGAAGAAGTACAGCCCCACGTCC
>CAJVWY010000189.1 GCA_913009925.1 uncultured bacterium | reverse complement strand
GCAGGTTCGTGAGGCTAGTGGCCTTGCTGCCGGTGCTGAAGGCCAGGTCCTGCGCAATGGAACGTCGTGAACCCCGTCAGGTCCGGAAGGAAGCAGCGGTAAGCGATCTCTTCCATGTGCCGCGGGGAAGCCTGGCTGGAGCCGTCAGCCTGGTACACGCTCGCAGGCCTGTCACAACGGTGGGTGCACGGTCGTTAACAATCATGGATGCTGTCGGAACGAGCCGCGTCGGCTTTTTTGGATGACGTATTGCCTGGGACAGGCCGCATCGAAAATGTCATCCCGAGCGATAGCGAGGGATCTGCTTTTGGGAGACGATGGAAACCATGACCCATCAGTCTTTTTACAGAAAATACCGGCCGGTAACCTTTGACGAGGTCAAGGGACAGGATCATGTCACGCGCACGCTGAGGAACGCCATCGTGACCGGCAAGATCAGCCATGCCTACCTGTTCGCCGGCTCGCGTGGCACCGGCAAGACCTCGGTGGCCAAGCTGCTGGCCAAGGCGCTCAACTGTGTAGACGGCCCCACCGCCGACCCCTGCGGCAAGTGCGAAAGCTGTGTCGCCATCGGCGCCGGCACCTCTCTGGATGTGGTGGAGATGGACGCCGCCAGCAACCGCGGCATCGATGACATCCGCGATATCCGTGACAAGGTCGCCTTCTCTCCCGTGGAGGGGAAATCCAAGGTCTATATCCTGGACGAGGCCCACATGCTCACCAAGGAAGCGTCCAACGCCTTCCTCAAGGTCCTGGAGGAGCCGCCGCCTCATGTCATCTTCGTCCTCTGTACTACCGAAGCCCACAAGGTGCTGCCTACCATCCAGTCACGCTGCCAGCGCTTTGAGTTCCGCCGGCCCAACGCCGACATGGTGCTCGAGGTGCTGGGGCGGGTCACGGCTGAGGAGCAGCTGGATATCGAGGAGGCCGGGCTGGCAGCCATCGCCCGCACCGCCGCCGGCTCCTTCCGCGATGCCATAGGCGTCCTGGACCAGCTGGCGACCTATTGTGAGGGAGAGATATCGCTGACCGATGTGCTGTCTCTGCTGGGAACGGTGGAATCGGAGTTATTATTCGAAGCCGTCGATATCGTTGCCGATATGGACCCGCGCGGGGCGCTGCTGTTCATCAACCGCCTGTCCGAGGGCGGCAAGGATTTCGGCCAGTTCGCCGGGGAACTTATCGGCCATCTGAGAAACGTATTCCTGTTCCAGCGGCTGGACGAGTACCCGGCGGGTATTATCAACGTCTCCACCGACGACCTCTCCCGCCTCAAGGCCCAGGCCCGCATGCTCACCGAGGCCCAGGTATTCCGCTTTCTGGAGCTGCTCATCGGGGCTCAGGCCGCCATCAAACAGGGTGACGACCCGCGCCTGCAGCTGGAGCTGGCCTTCATCGCCATGGCCAGTCCGGCGGTGGACCGGTCGGAGAAATCCATTCTTTACCGCCTGGACCAGCTGGAACGGCAGGTGGCGGAAGGCGGCGCTGCCGCCGGAAAGGTATCGCCGGCTGACGCGGAAGTCGAAACGGAGACGGATGAGGTCCGGGAAACGGCCGGGCCGGAAGAGTCGAAGCCGGTGATCCAGCTCTCGCTGGACAGGATCCAGCGGGCCTGGAGCATTATCCTCTCCCAGGTCAAAAAGAAGAAGGTCCCCCTGCATTCGCTGCTGCAGGAGGCCCGTCCTGTGGACCTCGAGGGAAATACACTGGTGATCGGCTTTTCCCCCGGCGCCGAGTTCCATAAGAACCAGGTGGAGAAACAGGACAACATCTCGGTCCTGGCCGGGGTTCTCAGGGATATGACCGGCGATGATCTGCGGGTGAGATGCATCATCTCCGAAGGGGCCCGGCCCGTCCAGGAGAAGGTACCCAGCCATGAAGAGATAATCGCCATGGCCAAGAAGGCATTCAAGGCTGAAGAGGTTGAGCCGGCGCCACGGGACGGCGGCGGCTCCGGGGACAGTATTCCGCCTGGGGCGGCACCCGAATGAGTGAAAGGAGCATTACTTGCAGAACATGAACTACAACAAGATGATGAAGCAGGTCCAGGAGATGCAGAAGCAGATGGCCAAGGCGCAGGAGGAGCTGGCGGACGAAGAGGTCGAGGCCAGCGCTGGCGGCGGCATGGTCACGGTCAAGGTCACCGGCGATCTCAAGATCACCAGCATCAAGGTGGATCCGGGCGTCGTGGACCCGGATGACGTGGAGATGCTGGAGGACATGGTCATGGCGGCTACCAACGAGGCCCTGCGCTCCGCCCAGGAGCTGGCGTCCCAGAAGATGGGCGGCCTTACCGGCGGCATGAAAGATCGGAAGAGCGTCGTGTAGGGAAAGAGTGTAGATCTCGGTGGTCGCCGTATCATTAAAAAAAAAAGCCACTCATACATCCTGCCACTCTGCATGCCTCACGCCTC
>CAJVWY010000188.1 GCA_913009925.1 uncultured bacterium | reverse complement strand
CCCGGCCACCGATACAGTCCTCCAGCACCTGGCGCGAGAAGGCGAGGGACTCCTCCAGGTCGGCGTCGCCGACGAAGTCAGCCTTGTTCTCCAGGAAGAAGATGCGGTGGGAGAAAGCCTTGACGTCGTTCAGGAAATCCAGTTCGGCCTGACTCACGGGCTGATCCACCGAGAGCAGGAACAGAGCCGCGTCGGAACGGGGGAGGTAGCGGTAGGCCACATCGGTGTTATGCTGATAGATGGAACCGACACCGGGGGTATCGATGAGCCTGACACCGTCGCGCAGGTAGGGCGAGGGGTAAGTGAGGAGCACCTCGCTAACATCTTTCTCGTTCCCGGGGTTGCCCCTCTCGGTGACGTACGCGGCGATGTCGCCGGGAGAGATCTCCTGGACGCGGCCATCGTTGAAGACGACATTGGCCCGGGTCTGTTCACCGTACTCGATGATGGTGGCGATGGAGGTAAGCGGCACCACCGCCGTGGGCAGTATCTCCTCGCCCAGCAGGGCATTTATCAGTGTCGTCTTGCCCCGTTTGAACTGGCCCAGGACCACCAACTCGAAGACGTTGTTCTTGAGTTTGTGGCTGAGGGACGACAGTAGTCCGCCGTCATGGTTCCAGTCACTGGCGCCGGCGGTGTTATCCAGGCTGGGGCTCTCCACGCCGGTGTCGCCGTTCAGCGACTCGATGCAGGCCAGCAGTTCATCTTTCAGCAGTCCGTATTCCTTGAGCATAAAAAACTTCCACCTGTGGATATCCTGGGTAGAAGCCATCAGCGCCATCGTAAGCAATACAGTCTCAGCGCAGTTATATGGCGAGCCTCATCGCCGTCACATTATTTTAACAACGGCGGTTATGGTCGGCAAGGCGGGAGTTTGCTCAAACCTCCGCCTTCTCCAGCCACTCCGGGTGCTCCGCTGTACCATCATGCATGGTGGTGGTCTTGTACCGCTCGTATTCGCCGCTTTGGGCGAAGGGGGAGATGCGGCCGAGCAGGTTCTCCATGGCGCTGTCACCCAGCGGCCGGAAATCATCCGCCGCCTCGATGGCCTGGTCCAGCTCCCGTTGCGACTCCATGCCGGTTACAACCACCGCCAACGGCTGGCTCATGGCGTACTGGAGAGCTTCAGTGACCGTGACCATGCCCGTCTCCAGCAGGGCGCCGGCGGCCAGGGGCTTCATGCCGATGACACCGATGCCCTGCTCCCGGAGAACGGGCAGCACCTTCTTCTGGAAACTGTTGAAGTGGGCATCCAGGAGGTTAATGGGCATCTGCACCGCATCCCAGTGGAAGCCCTGCGCCAGCATCTTCAGGTGGATTTGAGGGTCCTTGTGCCCACTGAAACCCAGGAAACGGACCTTGCCCTTGTCCTGTGCCTTTTCCAACGCTTCGATGGCGCCGCCGTGGGCGAAGATGCGCTCCGGGTCATCAGGACGGATGACCTCGTGTATCTGCAGCAGGTCGAGGTAGTCAGTCTTGAGGCGTTTGAGGCTCTGGTCGAGCTGTTTGCGGGCCGCCTTTTTATTGCGCCCGTCAATCTTGGTGGTGAGGAAGACACGGTCCCGGTAACGTCCCCTGAGGGCGTCGCCCATCCACATCTCGCTACGGCCACCGTGACAGTCCCAGCAGTTGTCCATGAAGTCGATGCCCTGCTCGATGGCCTCGTGCACCAGGCTGATAGCCTCTGTGCGGCAGTTGGCGCCGGCGATATGGTTTCCACCCATGCCGATGATGGAGACATTTTCGCCGGTATTACCGAGCATGCGCCTGGGGATCTCAGCGGCCATGTTCAAACCTTTCTACGCAGGTATGGCTATTCTATACCGTCTCAGCAGATGTTGTAAAAAAAGAATGGGCGGCCCCGCCGGAGGCGGGGCCGCCCATAGTATCACGATCCTGATCGGACTCAGCGTTTATCACCACCGCTTGCCAGCCTGCGGACCGAGTAAGCAATGACCAGGGCCGTCAGGGCGAAGCTGATGATGAACAGCAGCGCCGTCCCGTTGATACCGGTCATCGGCAGCCTGGAAGGGGTGACATCGGCCTGAGGCTGGGCCGGTGTCCCGGAGTCGGTCATACCCGAATCTGAGCCTCCGTTGTCAGAACCGCCGTTGTCGCCGCCGGGATTCCCGGAGTCTTCATGCGTGCAGTCCGGGCCATCAGGGTTCTGGTCGCAATCGGGCTTGTTATGAACCGGGCATCCCAGGTCGGAGTCGTGGCCGGGATTGTCGCATTCGGGGTTGTAGCAGTAGCCGAAGGGTTTACCGTTCTCGTCGATGCCATCCACACAGATTATAATTCCGTCAAGATCGGAAGAGCACACGTCTGAACTCCAGTCACATTCCTTTATCTCGTATGCCGTCTTCTGCTTGAAAAAAAAAACAATACAACATCAACATGACCTACCGTGATATA
>CAJVWY010000187.1 GCA_913009925.1 uncultured bacterium | reverse complement strand
TTTTCAAGCAGAAGACGGCATACGAGATAAAGGAATGTGACTGGAGTTCAGACGTGTGCTCTTCCGATCTCTGCCTCTCAACCCGCCTTAAGATGTATATATCTCCCTGCAAATCAGTGTTTGAATAGCGAAGCACCTGGTCTACCAAATCCCCTCTATCGCAGCGCAACCATTACAGCGATACTTCCACCGGTTCGTCATCCTTTGTTTACGATAATCTATCACCGGCCGCTGCGGGTCAAATTAAGAAGTATTAATCAGAACCGCTTCGGATTGCAGCCATCCCTTGTCACACTGAGTTCCACGAAAAAACACGGCGCTTCCGGGTAAAAAGGGATACGATGTAACCTGGTTTTAATGGCTCGTGGGAAGGTACCGTTCCTCATGAAGAGACAGCTGCTGCGCAAGTTAAGGAAGATAGTCGGTGAGGGCCACGTGGAAAGCTCTACGGAGGACATGCTCTGCTACCGTTACGACGGCCTGGAACGGGGGGCGCCGCCCGATGCCGTGGTGCATCCCGCCTCGGTGGAGGAGGTGGCGGAGCTGGTGCGCGCGGCGGCGGCCGCCGGCAAGCCAGTTGTCCCGCGGGGCGCCGGCACCGGGCTCTCCGGGGGTTCGGTACCGCTTACCGGCGGTATCGTCATCGATCTGAACCACATGAACCGCATCAGGGCCATCGACAGGGAAAACCTCATCGCCGAGGTCGAACCCGGCGTCATCAACTGGGACCTGAAGACCGCCGCGGATGGAGAGGGCCTGTTCTATCCTCCAGATCCCAGCTCCACCCGGGTCTGTACCCTGGGCGGTAACATCGCCGAGAACGCCGGTGGCCCCTGTGGCGTCAAGTACGGCGTCACCGGGGATTACGTGCTGGGGCTGGAGGCTGTGCTCCCCGACGGCAACGTCATCCGAACCGGCGGGCGCAACCGCCGCGATGTCGCCGGCTATGACCTCACCAGCCTCCTGGTGGGCTCGGAGGGGACCCTGGCCGTGGTCACGGCCGCTACCCTGCGCCTGCTGCCCCGACCGCCAGCCAGGCGCACCGTTCTTCTCTCGTACCGGGAGCTGGCGGGCGCCGGCGCCGCGGTGGCGGCGATGGCATCCTCGGGCGTGACACCGGCCGCCCTGGAGATCATGGACGGTATCACCATCGAATGCGTGGAGAAGTACCGGCCGGGTTACCTGCAGGTCGGCGCGGCCGCGGCGCTGCTGCTGGAGGTGGACGGTGAGGCCGAGGGCGTAGACGCGCAGCTGGAACGGGCCAGGGCCGCCTGTCAGGAAACCGGCGGTGAGATCGTGTTCACCGCGTCTGATGAACAAGAGGCTGAAGAGTTATGGGAATCACGCCGCGCCATCTCACCGTCGCTGGGTAGGCTGGCGCCGGCCAAGATAGGCGAGGATATCAGCGTGCCGCCGGCGCGGGTGGCGGAGATGATCGGTCGCATACAGGCCATCGCCACCGACCACGGGCTCACCATCGCCGTCTTCGGCCATGCCGGCGACGGCAACCTGCATCCCAACATCCTTACCGACCGGCGCGACGCGGAGCAGATGAGGCGGGCCGATATGGCCATCAAGGAGCTGTTCGCCGCAGCTATCGAACTGGGTGGCACCCTGTCGGGCGAACACGGTATCGGCCTTGCCAAGGCCGGTTTCATGGACGGCGCCATTCAGGCACAGGCGCTGGGGAAGATGAAGGAGATCAAGCGACTCTTTGACCCGGATGGGATAATGAACCCGGGAAAGATATTCGGCTGAAACTGTCGCCGGGCCACGAGGACTCCAGGTCATCATCCGGCGGGTTGTATTCCTTGGTGGGCTGCTCCCCGGCGCCGGAGCCCTGGCTCATCTTCCAAATGCCGATGCCGGCGCTCAGGGCTACCAGGGCGATACCGATGGCGACCAGGATGTAGATAATCAGGAGTTTCCCGCTTTTCTTAATTTTCTTCCTGCCCCGGTGTGATGCGATAGGCGTCGAAGATGGTGTCGATATCCTTGATGCCCTCCAGCACCGTGTCCAGCAGCTTGGCGTCGCCGATCTCCACCACGAAGCGGTCCTTGACCAGGTGGTCGCCGGTA
Organism: uncultured bacterium; assembly: GCA_913009925.1. Classification (GTDB taxonomy): domain Bacteria; phylum Actinomycetota; class Thermoleophilia; order BMS3ABIN01; family BMS3ABIN01; genus BMS3ABIN01. The sequence goes on along the minus strand of CAJVWY010000187.1, from coordinate 358 downwards.
GTATGCAGTTGGGCCGAGATGATATTGATTCCCGATTCACTCAGGGTGCGCGAGATATCCGCCAGCAGGTGGCTGCGGTCCATGGCTTCCACCAGGAACTCCGCCTTGAAGGCTTGCTCTGACGAACCCTTCCACGAGACATTGATGAAGCGTTCGCCGGACCGCTTCTCCAGGGATCGGGCATTGGGGCAGGTCTTCCGGTGGATGCTCACTCCCTTGCCCAGGGAGATGTAACCGACGATCTTGTCCCCCGGCAGGGGCTTGCAGCACTTGGCCAGGCGGACACCCACATCGTCCACGCCGTCGACGCTGATGCCCAGATTCTTGGGCGTATAGACGGTCTCCTTCTCTTTCTCCG
>CAJVWY010000186.1 GCA_913009925.1 uncultured bacterium | reverse complement strand
TAAAGGAATGTGACTGGAGTTCAGACGTGTGCTCTTCCGATCTCTGGATATTCCTTATGGTGTTTGCTGTCTTCTGGCTGGTACTACTGCTGGACCGGCGGGTATCGGTGGCCTCGCTCAGCGGCGCCGTGGCCTTCAGCGCGGCGACCCTGGTCACGGGCCAGCCGCCGGCGTACATTGTCTTCGCCCTGGCCGGCACCGCCGTTGTCTTCTATGCCCACCGCGACAACATCAGCAGGATATTCTCCGGTGAAGAAAGCCGGGTATCCATGCCCCGAAGCCGGAGCCGTTCCTCAGTCGACCATCATTCCGGCGCCGCGTCTACGGACACCCCTCCGGCCGGCAACCGGGCCAATGGCGGCAAGAAGAAGGGGAAGCGTGGCGCGGCGGAAACCTTTGAATGGGAGGAACGCAAGCCATGAGCGCCGCTCCCCTGGAGAGTGCCGCCTCCACCCGTGTCGCCGTCATCGGCGGCGGCAGCTGGGGGACGGCCTTCGCGCGGCTGCTGGTCAATGCCGGCGCCGTTACGGAGATTATCTGCCGGCGCCCCTACCAGGCTGAAGCCATCAACCGCGATCACCGCAACCCGGACTATCTGGAGAGCGTGGAGCTGCCGGCGGAGCTGATAGCCTCCACCTTCGACGAGAACAACCTTTCCCTGGCAGACCTGGTGGTGGTCGCCGTCCCCAGTAAGGCCTTCCGCGAGGTGATCCACAAGCTTGCCGCCGGCATCAGTCCGGAGGCGCCGGTGCTGAGCCTCACCAAAGGTCTGGAGCCGGAGATGCTTAAGCGCATGTCCCAGGTGTTGGGCACCGAGCTGCCGGCGCCGGCATCGCGGCGGATAGCGGTACTGTCCGGCCCCAATCATGCCGAGGAGGTCGCCTTGGACATCCCCTCGGCCTCGACCATAGCATCGACCAATGCCAAGCTGGCGAAAAAGCTGCAGAAGATCATTTCCTCCACCAGCTTCAGGGTCTATGTCAACGACGACGTGGCGGGCGTGGAGCTCTGCGGCGCCACCAAGAACGTCGTTGCCCTGGCTGCCGGCATGAGCGACGGACTGGGCTTCGGCGATAACACCAAGGCCAGCCTCATGACCCGGGGACTGGTGGAGATGTCGCGTCTGGGGGAGAAGATGGGAGCCGATCCCAGGACCTTCTCCGGCCTGGCCGGCATGGGCGACCTGATAGCTACCTGCACCAGCCGCCATAGCCGCAATCGCCGCGCCGGGGAGATGATCGCCCGGGGAAAGACCCCGGCGGAGGCCGAATCGGAGATGGGCATGGTGGCCGAGGGCCTCACCAGCGCCCGTTCCGTCTATGAGTTGGCCGCCGGCGTCGATCTGGAGATGCCTATCACCGAACAGGTCTGTGAGGTCATCTACGAGGGCAAGAACGTACTGCTGGCGGTGGCGGAACTGATGGGCCGCACGCCCACCTATGAATAGACAGGGGGGGCGATGTCCGAACCAGACCTGACCGGGGCACTGTTTCTCATCGACGGCAACAGCCTCGCTTACCGCGCCTTCTACGCCCTGCCCGAGACCATAGCCACCAGCGACGGTTTCCCCACCAATGCTCTTTACGGGTTCTCCACCATGCTGGTAAAGATACTCACCGACTACCGGCCTTCCGGGGTAGTGGTCGCCTGGGACGCGGGTAAGCGGGTGTTCCGCCATGAGCAGTACGAGGAGTACAAGGCCGGCCGCAAGCCCATGCCGGAGCCGCTGGTCAAGCAGATGGAGCGTTTCGATGAACTGGTGGAAGCCTTCGGCTGCCAGACCCTGAAGAAGGAGGGTTACGAAGCTGACGACATCCTGGCTACCCTGGCCCGGGAAGCGAGGGCGCAGGGACAGAAGGCCGTCATCGTTACCGCCGACCGCGACGCCCTCCAGTTGGTGGGGGATGGTATCTTCGTCATGACCAATACCAAGGGTATATCCGAGGTCAAGGTCTACGACAGCGAAGCGGTCCAGGCGCGTTACGGCGTACCTCCCGCCAAGATACCCGACTTCATCGGCCTCAAAGGGGACAGTTCGGACAACATCCCCGGCGTACCGGGAATCGGCAACAAGACCGCCGCGGCGCTGCTGGCGGATTATCGGTCGCTGGAGGAACTGCTGCGTCACCTGGACGACCTCAAGGGCAAGCGCCGGCAGTTGCTGGAGGAGTTCGGCGACCAGGCCCTGTTCTCCAAGGAGCTGGCCACCATGAACGATGAAGTGCCGCTGGATATCGACGCCCGCACCGTCAAACCGGGGGCCCCGGACCGTACCCGCCTGCGTGAGACACTGGACCGCTACGAGTTCCATACCCTGGCCGGACGCCTGGAGGAGCTAGGTCTGCTGGAGCCCCCCGAAGGCCAGGGCCGCGCGCTGGAAGTCAAAAAAGTGGGGGCCGGGAAGCTCCGAACCGCTGTGGGCAACGCCGCCGAGGCGGCTCTGGCTTTCAAGGTAAAAGGCGACAGGGTCCACCTGGCCGTACGTCCGGATGAGGATGCCATACTTT
>CAJVWY010000185.1 GCA_913009925.1 uncultured bacterium | reverse complement strand
AACTGGAAATAAAAACAGGGAGATCCAAACCACTGGTTCTCCCTGTTTCATTGCCCTAGACTGTAACGCATGTCCTGATACAAGGTGTAACGGATCTACTGATACCGTACACCCGCGGGCCGCCTCTGTTTTTGATGGAGCTACCGGTTGCCGCTAGCGTTTAAGGTAGGCGATGACCTCATCATCCGGCCTGGGCAGCCCGGCTATCTTCCACGCTGTCACCGGGTCCATGAACTCCTCGCTTACGCAGTCTCCAGGCTGATGCACGTTCTTGCATACCGCGTGGATGATGGGGAAGAAACCGTGTTTCTGGTAGTACTGCCTCATGAACATCAGGACATCCAGCTGGTCATAAGTCAAGGGACCCAGACCCTCTTTCTCGGCCAGGGCATTGGCGACCGTATCATTCCAGGTGTTCAGGTCGGCCAGGTAGCCATCATCGTCCACTTCGATGGTCGCGCCCTCGTATTCGATAACTGCCATTTTGCACCTCCGGTCTGTTAAAAACTAGGCTATTCCGATCTCCTCTTCCAGATCCTTGATGTACTGCTCGATGAGCGTTCCCAGATAGAAACACTTGAGCCCATCCATACAATCGTCGGCGTCCTTCTTGTCCAGGAAGGCATGGCGGCTACGGTTTCCCTTGACGAAAGTAATAACCCAGGCATCACGTTCCCCGTCGAACGACAGGCGCATGGATATATGGTTCTCCAGTATCTCCGGGTACATCTCATAGAGTTTGTCTTCCAGACCGACCTGCGTATAACCCATGTTACCTCCTGTATCGGTAATTTGGCCAATCCAGACGCCCAGGCGTTTTTATTGGCAACCCCGTCTTATTATCTTCCCCATTGAACGCCAATGTTATGCATGGAGAATAGTCCAGGCGGGTGGCCGCGGGAATAAAGAGGGGAGTTGCTGCGAACGGCTTGCGCGGCCTCTGATATAATACATTTGCAATACTTATTGACCTTCGCTGCGATGCGATGGTAATATCTCCATTCACGGTATGCTTGTGAAACTTAACACAGCCGCCTGAAGGCGTCTTTGCGGAACAGGCATATCGAGGCGGCGCCGGTGCTGCCATTCAAGGCGAAAAACCGGCAAACGCTCTTGATCGAGGTCCGAGTACGTCGGCTGGAAGATTTCCAACCCCGGCGCCTCGAACCTTTAATTTTTAGGGTTGGGCGGACCCCGATACCGACGCATCCGTCTGTCCCCAAATCCGACTGGAGGAGAGTAGCCTTGTCTTTCCAACCGCATCTTGAAAAATGCAAGGGAAGTATCCACGAGGTTGCCGTTGGCGACGAGGGCAAGATCGGCGGCGAATCCACATTCCCGTTCCATCTTTGGGAAGGGGAGATGCCCAATACGCCCATGATCGCCATGGAAGTCTACGATGAACCACAGCCGGATTGGCCGGGGGCGGTCCGCAGGGTCTATGAAGGCGTCATGGACGACCCGGTGGCCTGGGCGAAGAAATGCCAGGATGAGTTCAAGGCCGATGCTGTCTGCCTGCAGCTGAGGAGCATCGACCCCAACGGCACGGATGCTTCAGCGGAAGAGGCGGCGGAGACGGTGAAGAAGGTCGCGGCGGCGGTGGATATCCCGCTGTTCGTCTACGGCACCGGCTCAGCGGACAAGGACGCCGACGTGTTGAAGAAAATCGCCGAGGCTCTGCCGGATGAGAATATCCCGCTGGGCCCGGTGGATGAAAGCAACCACCGCCTGGTGGGTGCGGCGGCCATGGGTTACAAGAAGCCGGTGATCGCCTTCACCTCCATGGACGTCAACCTGGCCAAACAGCTGAATGTGCTGCTGGTACAGCTGGGTGTTCCCGAGGACAAGGTCATCGTTGACCCTACTACCGGGGCGTTGGGATATGGCCTTGAGTATTGTTATTCTATTATGGAAAGGGATCGGTTGGCCGCACTGTTGCAGGGCGATGACAAGATGCAGATGCCGATCTTCAATAACCTGGCGCCTGAAACCTGGAAAGCAAAGGAATCCAGGGTCAGCGAAGAAGAAGAACCCACCTACGGAGATGTTGAAACCAGGGGCATCCTCTGGGAGGCTATCACCGCTACTACCCTTCTTCTGTCCGGCACCGATGTTCTGGTAATGCGCCATCCACGCGCAGTCGAACTGGTGCGGACGGCGGTTGAGGGTCTCCAGGCTCAATCCAAGGAGAAAATCGTATCATGAGTGATTCCCAAGAGAAAAAACCCAGGAAGAAAACAGAAAGTATACCCAAAAGTATCGATCCGGCGGCGCTGGAGATGATCGACATAGCCGACAAAGCGGGGCTGTCCACGGTCTTCTCGCGGGTAGATGAGATGAAGCCCTGTCCAATCGGCGCGGCCGGCTCGTGCTGCGCGCTTTGCGCCATGGGGCCCTGCCGCCTGGTCGGCAAGAACGCGGAGGAAAAGACCGGTATCTGCGGCGCCACTCACGGCACCTTCGGCGCCCGCTACATGGTCAGGTCTGTGGCGGGCGGCGTGGCCGCTCATTCGGACCACGGGCGGGGTAT
>CAJVWY010000184.1 GCA_913009925.1 uncultured bacterium | reverse complement strand
GTGATGCGGGTGCAGACCACCGTCCTGGCGCTGCGGCATTACGGGACTTTCCGCAGTCGTTTCGAGCCCTACCCGGTGGTGGTGGGGATGATCTCCCGCTTTCGCAGCCAGGCGGAGGGCCGTCGTATCGCGGCATCGTTCCGCGAGGGAAAGGTCGACGTCATCATCGGCACCCACCGGCTGCTCTCCAGCGATATAATCCCCCACGACCTGGGCCTGGTCATCGTAGACGAGGAGCAGCGCTTCGGCGTGGCGCAAAAGGAGCGGCTGCGACAGCTGCGCCTAAAGGTGGATGTGCTCAGCCTGACGGCCACGCCGATACCGCGCACCATGCAGATGTCACTTTCCGGCGTCCGGGACATAAGCGTGATCGAGACACCGCCGGCGGGCCGGAACCCCATCAGGACCTTTGTCGGTGAATATGACGATGAGCTGGTGACCCTGGCGGTCAACCGCGAGGTGGAACGCGGCGGCCAGATCTTCTTCCTGCACAACCGGGTGGAGAGCATCGGTGGCAAGGCGGACGAGCTCCGGTCGCTGATGCCGCAGGTGCGGTTCCTGGTGGCCCACGGTCAAATGCCGGAGAAGGAGCTGGAGGAGGTGATGGCCGCCTTCCTGGACAAGCAGGCTGATGTACTGGTCTGCACCTCCATCATCGAAAGCGGCCTGGATATCCCCACCGCCAATACCCTTATCATCGACGGCGCCGACGCGCTGGGACTTGCCCAGCTCTACCAGATACGCGGCCGCATCGGGCGTTCCGATGTCAATGCCCATGCCTACCTGCTGTATCCACCCTTCACCACCCCCACCCGTGATGCCATCGCCCGCCTGTCGACCCTCAGCGACTACACCGAGCTGGGCTCAGGTTTTCGTATCGCCATGCGTGACCTGGAGATCCGCGGTGCCGGCAATCTGCTGGGAGACGAACAATCGGGACACGTGGCGGCGGTAGGCTTCGACATGTACCTCGACCTGCTCCGGCGGGCGGTGTCCGGGTTCAGGAACGAGCCCGAGGAACAGCAGGTCGCCGCCAGGGTCGATGTAGACGTGGACGCCTACATACCTGAAGATTTCATACCTTTGGAAGCGGCAAGGATCGATGCCCACCATCGCGTCGCCGCCGCCCGGGACCGGCAGGAGCTGGGCCGTATAACCGCCGAACTCAGGGACCGTTTCGGCCCGCTGCCACAGGTGGTGGAGAACCTGCTCGCCATGCAGGAGATGCGCCTGGCCGCCGGCGCATTGGGAGCGATGTCGCTGGCCTGGCGACGGGGCCGTCTGGAGCTGGCGGGCGTGAAGCTCGGTTCCGCTCAGCGGAAGGGCCTGGAGCAGTCGGGGCTGAGGTTCGCCTACCATCCTCTCAGGGCCATACTGGTGATCTGGCCGGATGACAGCGATGCCGGCCTGCCTGTCATTCAGCGAATCCTGGATGGTATAATAGAAAGTCTTCTGCTTATGAAGACAGGTTAATCCAAATGAAAGAGGTTATTGATGTTGAAAAGGTTATTGATAGTGATATTCGTCATTGCCTTGGTGCCGGTGTGGGCCGGTTGCGGCGGTCTGCCGCAGAGCGCCGTGGCCGAGGTCAACGGCAAGGTGATCACCAGGGAGGATCTGGACCAGGCCATACAGGAGTACAAGCAGCAGTTCGGCGACCAGGGCATGCCGGCGGAGGGAACGGATGCGTACAAAGACTTCCAGAAGGAACTGGTATCGCGCCTGGTGGATGAAGAGATCCTCTGGTCGGAGGCCGAGAAGATGGACTTGAATGTCACCGACCAGGAGATAGAGGACAAGGTCAATACGGCCAGAAACCAGGCTGGTGGCGAGGATCAGCTGCAGCAGGCCCTGGAGGAGAACAACATGACCATGGATCGCTTCAAGGAAAGCATCCGCAAGAGCCTTCTCTTCCAGAAGATCTACCCGGAAGTGACCAAGGATGCCCCGGAGGTCACCGATGAGGAGGCCAGGGCGTATTATGACGCAAACCCGGACCAGTTCAAGCAGCCGGAGATGCGCAAGGTGAGCCACATACTGGTGGCGACGCCGGAGGAAGCGCAGGCGGTGGAAGCCAGGCTGGCCGCCGGTGAGGATTTCGCTACGGTGGCGAAGGAGGTCTCCACCGACCCCGGCAGCAAGGACAAGGGTGGCTCCCTGGGTGAGGTTCCCAGCGAGAACAGCGGCTTCGTACCCGAGTTCGAACAAGCCATGGACCAGCTGAAGGCGGGTGAGATCTCCGAGCCGGTCCAGACCCAGTTCGGCTTTCATATTATCCGGGTGGAGAGTATAACGCCCGCTGGCGTCCAGAGTTTCGAGGATGTGCTCAATGACCTGAAGATGGGCCTCAGGCTGGAAGCCCAGCGGAAGATATTCGACGCGTGGCTGGAGGACGTCAGAGGTAATTACGACATCATCTATGCCGATGAGTCAGACCGATGGTGGCAGACAGGGCTATATTGACTTTACTCAGGAGAGGTGAAAGAATCGAACAGGAAGACGATGGGTTGCTTGCTACTGAGAGCAGGAAGAAAATTGCAAAAGCCGTACATGGCCG
>CAJVWY010000183.1 GCA_913009925.1 uncultured bacterium | reverse complement strand
AAGGTTGGGGGGTGGAACGGACGATCTCGCCGAGCAGCTCGGGAGCGCTCCAGCCCATGCCGCCGGATTCCTCGCGCGCGGACCAGATAATCCGCCTGATGGCGTTCCTGACCATGGTGGTATCCTGTTCCCGGGTGACCCGGCCGGCGGCCACACCCATGGCCTCGATGGCTCGCCAGCTGCGCAGGTCATCCTTGTTGAAGGAGAGTGATATGAGGATGGTAAAGACCTTGCGATTCTCCAGCGCCAGCTGCGCCACCCTGTCGTAATCCGCAACGGCCAGGGCCTGCTTGATCTCTTGTTTTAAGGATGAGGTGGTCGCCAATGGCTGCTCCGAAAAAAAGAGTGTTAATCTGGATTATTGATACCCGCGGGCCATTTTTAAACATCGGGGAGCGCGGCAGGGCGAGAGGAGAAGAGCAGCCGGCCGCGGTCAGCGGCCGATACCCTCGTATGTGAAACCGGCTGCACGTACCTGCTGCGGATCGAGGAAGTTGCGCCCGTCGATGATGAGGGGGTTGTTCATGATCTTCTTCATCTTTTCCAGCGGCAACTCGGCGAACTCATCCCACTCGGTCACCAGCACCACCGCGTCACAACCCTCCACTGCGGACAGGAGGTCGTCACACAACAGCACTCCCCGGACAGCTTTGGCGGCGTAGGGGATGGCGACGGGGTCGTAGGCCTTCACGTAGGCGCCGTCACCCATCAGCCGCGAGGCCAGTACGATGGAGGAAGCTTCTCTCAGGTCACTGGTGTTGGGCTTGAACGCCAGTCCCAGCAGGGCGATGGTCTTGTCGGTCAGCGGCCCCAGGTGCTTCCTTAACTTGTTCACCACCCGCCGCTTCTGCAGCTCGTTGACTTCGATCACGGCGTTGAGCAGCTGAAAATGATAGCCGGTATTGCCGGCGATCTGCTTCAGCGCCGTGACATCCTTGGGGAAGCAGGAGCCGCCAAAGCCGATGCCGGCGTTGAGGAAGTGAGGACCGATACGCTTGTCCAGTCCCATGCCGTCGGCGACGATGGTGACATCGGCGCCCACCTCCTCGCAGACATTGGCTATCTCGTTGATGAAGGAGATCTTGGTGGCGAGGAAGGCGTTGGAGGCATATTTGATCATCTCGGCGGTGGGAATGTTGGTCCGGACCACGGGGGCTTCAAGTTTCTCGTACAGCGCGGCAACCTTATCACCTGCTTCCTGGTTGCGCGAACCGATGACGATGCGATCCGGTTCCATAAAATCGCCGAGCGCCGATCCCTCGCGCAGGAATTCGGGATTGGATATATAATCGATGTTCCCGGTCTCCAGCCGCGCCAGCTCGGCGCTTATCTTGTTGCCGGTGCCTACCGGCACGGTGCTCTTCATCACCATGATGTGATCATCCGTGGAGAGGCCGGGAAGGGCGGACATGACCTGGAACACCCGGCTGAGGTCGGCATCGCCGGTAAAGGTCGGCGGCGTATCCACAGCGATATACACTATCTCGCAGTCCTCGAACACATCCTCCAGCGAGGTGGTGAAGATCATCCTCTCCTGGTTCTTCTCCAGCAGTTCCGGTAGCCCTGGCTCGTAGATAGGGACCTCACCCTCCCCGAGCTGGGCGATCTTCTCCGCGTCGATGTCCATGCAGATGACATGATGGCCCAGCTCCGCCAGGCAGGTACCGGTCACCAGACCTACGTAGCCGATGCCGATTACGCCTACTCCTTTTTTTTCGGATCTCATCTTGATGAACTCCTATGGTGCGGGATAAAGGAACGGACGGAAACCTTGATCATTGGGCCGGTTTGAAGGAAAGGGCCAACCTTACCATGGTGTCCTCGCTGAGGGAATCCTGCAGGGAGTTGGTAATCCAGAACACCAGGTCACCATCCTCCCAGGCCAGGTAGCGCAGGTTGTCATCAGCATAGAAGAAACGGTATTTCCTGCCGTCGATCTCCCTCTCCACGCTGGGTGCATCCAACAGGGGGGCGTCCTTGAAGGTGGTCTGCATGATCCCCCAGTAATCACCTTTCTCATCCTGGGCGACGACCTTGAGCGCCGGCTGCGGCCCATTGTCCGTCTCGATCTCGTATGGATGGAAGTCGACATAGTCGAACTCCACAGGGAAGTCGCCGGGCTTCTTGACATCGAAGGGCAGTTGCATGTCGGCGGCCTTCCAGCGGAGCTCGCCGGTGTCGCTGTCGCTTTCAAAGTGAATACCGGCGCCGGTAGTGGTGACCGCCGGTTGCGGTTGTCCCTGGAAGCTGCTGCCCACCACCACCAGCAGCTGCGCCTGGGTCTCCGTACCGGTGGGCATCGTCCCGATATTACAGGGCTCGAACAGTTTGGCCAGGTCCTCAGCCGCCGCCTGGCTGCCCTCGGAATAGAAGATCTGGGTTTCCTCGTAACGGTTGACCGCGTTGCCGCCGATGTTGACCGAAGTGCATCCCTTGTCCGTCAGCAGCTGCGCCGCCGCGGATGCCGCGCCCTCCACACCGTTACCGTTCAAGACCTCGATCACGGTAGCCTTTGTGTCATCAGACGGTCCCGGGGGAGCGTCCTCTTCAGGAGCCACGGTCTCG
>CAJVWY010000182.1 GCA_913009925.1 uncultured bacterium | reverse complement strand
TAGGTCTCCACATGGCCGTAGAGCATGGTGGCGTTGGACTTGATACCCACGCCGTGGGCGGTGCGCATCACATCCAGCCAGCCCTGGCCCGATATCTTGCGGCTGCATACCTGGCTGCGGACCCGTTCGGCGAAGATCTCGGCGCCGCCGCCGGGCATGCTGCCCAGGCCGGCGGCCTTCAGTTCCAGCAATACCTGCTCCTCCGTCTTCCCCGCCCTGCCGGCGAAGAAGGCGATCTCGCTGGCGGTGAAGGCCTGGATGTGGACCGTGGGGTCCAGCTCATGCAGGGCGTTTATCATCTCCAGGTAATATTCGTAGGGCAGCGACGGGTGCTCACCGCCAACGATATGCAGCTCGGTGATGCCGTCGTCCAGCGACCGGCGGGCGCGGTCCAGGATCTGTTCCAGGGTCATGGTATAGGCGCCTTCGGCGCCCTCCGTGGCGCTGAAGGCGCAGAACTTGCAGCTGTTGCCGCAAACATTGGTGTGATTGATATGGCGGTTGTTGATGAAGTAGACTTCATCGCCGGCGGCGCGGCGCCGAACCCGGTCGGCCAGATCGCCGATACGCAGCAGGTCACGGGATTCCAGCAGCGCCAGGCCGTCACCGGGGTCCAGCCGTTCCCCGGCGTCCACTTTCTTCTCTATGGCATCAAGCTCCCTGGTCTTTACATCCATGGCCATCACCTAACACATCCGGACCGGTGCCCCCGCCACGCCACCCAGCCTACGCACCGCCTCTTCGAAAACGGAGACCTCGGGACCGATGGCTACGGCGGCCAGCTTCCCCGGATCGTACAGGCGTCTCGCCAGCCCGGTGATGTCCTCAGCGGTGACGGCGTTGACCCGTTCGATTATCTCGTCGATGGAGAGGATCTCCGAACCGGTGACCGTCAGCTTACCGAGCCGGCTCATGCGGCTGTGGGTCGTCTCCATGCCCAGCACTATCTTGCCCTTGGCGCTCTCCTTGGCCCGCTCCAGCTCCCTGTCCCGAACCCCGTCCTCCATGATCGAATGGATCTGATCGCAGATAATGCCGGTCACCTCGGCGACGCTGTCGCCGCGGCAGCCGAAATAAATACCCACCAGGCCGGTGTCGGCATAAAAGGAGGCGTAGGAATAAATGGAATAGACCAGGCCGCGCTTCTCCCTGACCTCCTGGAACAGGCGCGAGCTGGCTGTCGAACCCAGTATGCTGTCGAGGATGGACACGGCGTACTTCTCCTCCGAGCTGCGCGACAGGCCCAGCCCGCCGAAACAGACATGATACTGCTGGGTATCCTTCTTATAGAAGCAGGCGCCACCGGCCGTGCGCTCCGGGACCGGCGGCGGTATGTCAGTCTGCGCCGTGGCGCGGTCGCCGTTGGCGCCGTCCAGGTGCCTGGCGGCCAGCGTCACCAGCTCCCGGTGATCGACGTTGCCCGCCCCGGCGATAACCAGGTTGGGCCGCGTGTAATGCTCCGAGTGGTAGCGGCGCAACTGCCCTTCATTCACCGAGCTGATGACATCCGCCGTCCCCAGGACGCTGTTGCCCAGGGGGTGATCGCCGAAGATGGCGCGGGTCAGGTAGTCGGTGATCAGGTCCCCGGGGGAATCCTCGTACATGGCGATCTCCTCCACCACCACCTCACGCTCCTGGTCTATCTCCTTGAAAGCCGGCCGCAGGACCATGTCCGCTATCACCTCGAAGGCCTCCTCCAGGTGCTCATCGAGAAAGCGGGCGTACACCACGGTGTACTCCCGGGAAGTGGCGGCGTTGAGATCGGCCCCGATGGAATCGAATATCTGGGCGATCTCCACGGCCCCGTAACGGTCGCTGCCCTTGAACAGCAGGTGCTCGATGAAATGGCTGATGCCACCCTCTCCCGGCCGCTCATGGCGCGAACCCGAACCCAGCCAGAAGCCCAGGGAGATAGAGCGGACCGACGGCAGCTTCTCGCTGACGACCCGCCCTCCCCCATCAAGCTGTTTCAGGCTATACTTCTGGATTTGGGTCAACAACCTTCAGCCCGATGCGCTGCTTGCCCCGGTCCTCACGGACCTCGATGACCTCGACTCTCACCATCTGGCCGCGCGTGACCACATCCTCGACCTTGTTGACGCGGCCCTCGGCGAGGTTGGAGATATGCGCCAGCCCGTCCACGCCCCGCTTGAGCTCCACGAAAGCGCCGAAGTCGGTGACCTTGACCACCTTGCCGACTATGACGTCGCCCTTCTCTACGTCCTTGGTGAGGTCGGTAATCCGCTTGATGACCGCCTCGGCGCTGGCGCCGTCGGTAGAGGCGATGAACACCATGCCGTCCTCCTCCACATCGATGGAGACGTCGAATTCCTCCACCATGCCGCGGATGGTCTCGCCGCCCTTGCCGATGATGGCGCCGATCTTGTCCGGGTTTATCTGAATGGTGAAGATGCGCGGCGCGTACTCCGAGAGCTCGGCGCGCGGCTCCGGCAGTACCTCCAGCATCCTAGATCGGAAGAGCGTCTGGTAGGGACTGAGTGTAGCTCTCGGCGGTCGGCGCATCACTGATGAAAACATCGTCTCACCACACCGACTATCCTATACATCCAC
>CAJVWY010000181.1 GCA_913009925.1 uncultured bacterium | reverse complement strand
GGAGTTCAGACGTGTGCTCTTCCGATCTGATGTTTTCCCGGCATCCTGGACGAGGGCAGGATGGAGAAACCGGTTTCGCCGGTAGGGTCGGCAGCGGCCGTGCTCAAGCCGGTGATCCGGGAGAGGGGAGGGGCCTGCCGGCGCACCGCTTTCACGAAGGCGTCGATTCTTTCCCTGGGGCCCTCCACCTCGATCTCCACGCCTTCTGAGGTATTGAGCACGAAGCCGCTGAGGCCGGCGTCACGGGCGATTCGATAGATGAAAGGGCGGAAGCCCACACCCTGGACGATGCCGGTTACGAAGACAGCAGTGCGCGTGATACCGGTAACCGATTGTTCCGTGGAGGACATAGTCTACCCTGTCTGGTCTCCGGGCTCCGGTTTCCCGCGCCCGGTCCTTTTACTTGACCGGCGCCGCCGTTCCGGCTAGCCAGTGGTTCCACTCTTCCACACCCTGCCCCTCGGTACAGGACATCTCGATGATGGTCGCCTTGGGGTTGAGCTCGCCGACCACCTTGCGGAACTGCCGCATGTCGAAGTCGCAGTAGGGCGCCAGGTCGACCTTGTTGATCAGCACGGCTTCCACTTCCCTGAACATGAGGGGGTACTTGTAAGGCTTGTCGTGACCTTCGGCGATGCTGGAGATCATCACCCGGGAGGTCTCGCCAAGGTCGAACTCTGCGGGGCAGACCAGGTTGCCCACGTTTTCGATGATGACCAGGTCGAGGGCCTCCAGGTCCAGGTGGTCAAGGGCCGACCCGATCATGGCGGCGGTCAGGTGGCAGGAGCCACCGGTGTTGATCTGCAGGGCGGGGATATCCATGGCTTCGATGGCCAGGGAATCTATCTCGGAGGCGATGTCTCCTTCGATGACGGCCATGGCCGGGTCGCCGGCGGCGCCCTCGATGGCCCTCATGATAACACTGGTCTTGCCGGCGCCCGGGGAGGCCATGAGGTTGACCATACATACCCCGTGTTTCTCCAGCCGTTCACGGTTGGTGGCCGCCAGGGAGTTGTTGCTGGCCAGGATGTTCTTCTTGACGTCGATTCTCATGGGTCATCAACCTTCTGTGTGGTTCAGTGGATTTCCAGGTTGTCGATAAACAGCTCCTGCCCCTGTTTGATCTCGAAGACCGGTGAATGGCATTCGGGACAGGAAAGATAGATGCGGCTGGGCTCGAAATCGATCCCGCAGTCGCAGCAGACGGCCTTGGCCTTGACCTTCTCGAACACCAACTGTGCTCCTTCGGCTACCGTGCCCTGCGAAAGAGCCTGAAAATAGAATTCTATGGACTTGTCGACAAAAGTGGAGAGCTCCCCGATGACGATGGTGACGCTTTCCACCCTGTCGCCACCCGCCTTATCGGTCTCTTTCTGGATGATTTCCAGGATGCTCTCTGTGACAGCGTACTCGTGCATCGCTCATTCAGATCCCAGCGGGGCATCGACACCCTTGGCGCGGGGGAAAAAGCCCGCTTCCGCCAGGTGATCCAGTACCATTTGGATGACACGGCCGATCTTGTCACCGACCTCCGGCGACAGGCCGCCCCCGAATTCGTCCATCTTGCCGGGCTGGACGCCGATGATGGTCGCCGGCGCACGATCATCCAGCAGGCCGGCGGTTTTGAGAACATCGATGATGCCGATATCGTGAACAGACGTCTTGACGCCGCCTGTCTCCTCCAGCTGGTCGGAGTCGAACATGAAGATACTGCCGGGTTCGGCACCTGCCTGGATGGCGTCAATGACGATCACCCGCCGCGCTGACCGGATATAAGAGAGCAGTGACAGCCCGCCGGTGCCGCCGTCGATGACTTCCACCTCAGGCGGGAAGACGTAATTCTGCAGCAGGTTTCTCGCCACCTGAACGCCCAGGCCCTCGTCACCCATCATCACGTTACCGACGCCGAGAACCAGTACCTCGAACATGGCTTGATTATTCATGGACGCCCCGGGGGCCTCGGCCCCCGGGGCGTCCAGTTCATTCAGTCTGGACATACGCGTTCATTACCTCATCTTTCAGGGCCGTTTGCCGGCTTTGCGTTTCTTCTTGCCGGAACCGCCCTTGATGGGAGCGTACTTGCGGGGGACCAGCCGCCAGCCGGTCAGCATACTGCCGAAGGTGTTGTCCCGGTCCCTGCTGGTACGCAGGATGGAGAAATACACATGGAACGCCACATATATTGCGAACACCCATACCAGGTAGTAGTGCCAGGTGCGTGTGGTCTGCTCTCCACCGAAAACGTTGAATACCCAGCCGAACAGCTGGTTGGTGGTAGTAAGTCCCCAGAAGAACGTTCCCTGGAATAGCGCGAATCCGGTCAGGATGGCCATCAGGTAGAACAGCAGCGCGATGGGTATGAGGATGGTGCTCATGACCGGGTTCAGCTTCCGCCAGTAGCGGTGGTCGTTACGGGCGAACAGGTAGTAGGAGATAGCTTCGGGAAGCGCTTTGAAGTTCTTCCTGCTGGGTCCGACGTCGCGCCAGTCAGCGTCGAAGTGCGAGAAGAACGACAGCTCCAGCCGTATGGCGACCGTCTCGATAAGTACGGCGGCGCATATGAAGTGAGTCCATCTTATCCAGGAAGATCGGAAGAGCACACGTCTG
>CAJVWY010000180.1 GCA_913009925.1 uncultured bacterium | reverse complement strand
TGAACAATATGACCTCTTCTCCGGGATATATCGCCAAGGTAACCTGGCCTGAGGGAAAGCTGGTCAGCAAGATAGAGAATATCACCACGGCCAACCCCGGCCTGTCCGTACATCAGGACGAGGTCACCCCGGACGGCAAGTACCTGTATGCCACGGGCGGCGCTGACAACACCATGATCAAGATAGATATGGATACGGACGAGATAGTAAAGACCATCGACGTGGGAGCAGAGACCCACTCCATCGTCTTTACTCCCGACGGCAAGACCGCCTACATCGCCGTACGTCATTATCCTACGGAGAACCAGTCCGGTGTCTTCGTGTACGATGTGGAGACCGATACGGTCACCGACCGTATCGCCGGCATAGATGCACCGCTGATCTGTGGCCTCATCCTGCAGGACGGCTAGAGGCGGTGACATGGAAGAACGAGGACCGACGCAGCCATCGGGTGATGAGCGGTGCGCCTGCGCAGCGAAGAGATCGGATTATGTTTCCATTTTCCCAGCCTGGTGGTGACGCTCACCTGTGTTGGCAACGTCAGGCTGCCGGGAGAGGGCCATGGAGCTGCTCGACAAGCTTTGCGACGAAGGTGTTACCATAGCCATCGTGACCGTGGAGGCCGATGTCGACCAATATAAGTGAAATCTTGTCAATCCTGGAGAAGCTCGCCCCATCCCGCCTGGCGGAGGAATGGGATAATGTGGGCCTGCAGGCCGGCAGTCTGGACGTTGAAGTCCATGGCGTCCTGGTTGCCCTCAATGTGAACGAAAAGGTCATGGAGGAGGCAGAGGCGCGAGGCTGCGGCCTCATCCTCACCCATCATCCCCTCATCTTTCAGCCACTGTTGTCCGTAAGCGACGCGACCGCCGCCGGCCGGCTGATTCAGCTGACCATCCGTAAGGGCATGGCGGTGGTAGCGGCTCACACCAACCTGGATGCGGCCACAGGCGGTCTTGCGGATAGTATGGCCCGGCTGGCCGGACTCCAAGGAATCATGCCCCTGGAGGGTGCGCCGTCGGGATGGTCCAAGCTGGTAGTATTCGTGCCCGCCGCCGACCTGGACCGGGTGCGGGCGTCCCTGTTCGACGCCGGTGCCGGCGAGATCGGTGATTACCGCCATTGTTCCTACTTCACGAACGGGACGGGGACATTCCTTCCCGAAGAGGGGGCGCGGCCGGCGGTAGGCGAGGTAGGAAGAGACGAGCGGGTAGAGGAACTCAGGCTGGAGGTTGTGTTTCCCGCCGACAGGACCGACACGGTGGTCGCCGCGTTGATCGATGCCCATCCATACGAAGAGCCCGCATATGACATCTATTCCCTGGCGACACGCAGCCATGATGCCGGTCGTGGGCGGGCCGGTACGTTAGGAGAGCCCGCCACCCTGGAGGGATTTGCTGCGGTGCTGGCCCGTGCTTTCGGCATGGACAGCGCAAGGTTCAGCGGCGATCCGTCCAGGACCAGAAGACGGGCTGCGGTGGTGCCCGGCAGCGGCGCCGGAAGCAGCACCTGCACCGTATCCAGATTCGCCTTTCGGATGAACCTCCTGAAGTGCCGCCCTCGCTCCGAGGCATCCATCCGGAACGCGACGCCTGCCTTCATCGGATACCCGAAGATGAACATCCCGTGCACCCTGAGGGCCGCCCGACGGAACCGCCGCGTCAGCAGAATCATCTCCTCAGGCTTCAGGCGTTTGTTCATCGCCGTCAGTTCCTCGGCAATCGGCGACTCATACCCTATCGCGACCATGAAAATCCCCGCCTCGCGCATGGCCCCGAGCAGCTCGACGTCCTTCGCCTTGTCCAGCCGAATCTGAACCGATATCTCGAATCCTTTGCGCACCTTCTTCTGATACGCGCGAAGCATGCGGCAGAGTCGCAGCGTCTCTGAGCGGTCCTGACCGAACAGGTCATCCACCACGAAGAACTTCCTGGCGCCGTGCGTCTCATACAGCAGGGCTATCTGCTCCACCAGGCGTTCCGGACTGGCATAGCGCGGCTTCCCCTTCACCGTGCAGAACTCGCAGTTCATCCCGCAGCCACGTACCCGTCCGACCGGATAGATTTTTATTCGCGCAAATCGCACCAGCGAGAAGTCCGGCATCGGCAGCGCATCGAAATCCGTCACCGGCTCCATCTCGGCCGTCCGCACCACACGGCCGGCCTCCAGATACGCCACGCCGCGAAGTTCGTCTCGGCTCTTCACGCCGTCCAGACACGCCAGCAGTTCCTTGATGACCGGCTCGCCTTCGCCCGTCACCACAAAATCGACGCCGTTGCCCAGGCCTTCGGCGATGTTCTCGCCCACGAAGTGCTGCCCCCCCGCGATCGTCGTCACCCCGAGGCCCTTGTAGAGCTTTGCCAGCTCATACAGTCGGGGCACCGTGCTCGTCAGCCCCCCGTAGAACCCCACCGCGTCGGCAGGCCGCATCGTCTGCAACGCATTGTGGTCGGGCCTGCCCGAGGCGTCGCGCGGACCGCGGCGGATGTAGTTGTTCTCGTCGATCACCTCGGCGTCCCAGCCCTCCACCTCGTTCACCGAAGTCGCCACGCACACAGGCCCGAGCGCTGTCATCCTCTTTGACACGCCCGAGTAGATGTTCACGGCCGC
>CAJVWY010000179.1 GCA_913009925.1 uncultured bacterium | reverse complement strand
TGGGCGGCGAAGGTCGCGAGACCATCGGCTCCATCGTCATGTTCGCCGAACGCGGCTTTGATGGTATCATCCAGTTGCTGCCTTTCGGCTGCATGCCGGAGAACATCGCCACCAGCATCATCCCCCGCGTGCAGCAGGAACACGACATACCGGTACTGACCCTGGCCTTCGACGAGCAGACCGGTCGCGCCGGCATGATAACCAGGGTGGAGGCCTTCCTGGACCTGCTGGCCGCGCGCCGGCGGAGCAAGGCCGGCGCCCTGCGGGCGTAATATCTCAAGGTGATAAAGGAGCGAACTTGAACGACAGCTTAAAGATAGGGTACCTGGGCATTGACGTGGGATCGGTCAGTACCAACCTGGTCATCCTCGACGAACACGCCAGCGTGCTGGCGGCCATATACCGCCGCACCCAAGGGCAACCCATCCGGGCGGTGCAGCAAGGCCTGGGCGAGCTCGTGGCCGAACTCCCGTGCCCGGTGGAGGTCATGGCCGTAGGCGCCACCGGCAGCGCCCGCCACCTCACCGGGGTGATCACCGGCGCCGATGTGGTCAAGAACGAGATCACCGCCCACGCCGTGGCGGCATCGCAGGTAGTGCCCGATGTCCGCACAGTGCTGGAGATCGGCGGCCAGGACTCCAAGCTTATCATCCTCGACAACGGCATCGTCACCGACTTCGCCATGAACTCCGTATGTGCCGCCGGAACCGGCTCTTTCCTCGACCACCAGTCGGCGCGGCTGGGCATACCCATCGAGGAGTTCGGTCGCTACGCCCTGGCGTCGGAGAGCCCGGCCCATATAGCCGGCCGCTGCTCGGTGTTCGCCGAGTCGGACATGATCCACAAGCAGCAGGTGGGTATCGCCGTGGAGGATATAATCTACGGCCTCTGCCACGCCCTGGTGCGCAATTACATCAACAACCTGTCCAAGGGCAAGAGTCTCAACCCGCCCATCGTCTTCCAGGGAGGCGTAGCGGCCAACGCGGGCATGAAGCGCGCCTTCGAGGACGCGCTGGAGACCGAGGTGGTCGTCCCCGCCCATCACAATGTCATGGGCGCCATCGGCAGCGCCATCCTGGCCATGGAGCTGGAGCTGGCACCGGGCGAGACCGGCTTCAAGGGCTTCGAGATCACCGACCTGGATTACCGGACTTCATCTTTCGCCTGCAACGGCTGCTCCAACACCTGCGAGGTCGTACGTATCAAGGTGGACGGCAAGACGCTGGCGCGATGGGGCGGCCGCTGCGGCAAGTGGGAGATGCGGGACGGCAAGCTGGAACGTAAAAAGGAAAGGGTTAACTGGTAAATAAACCTATTCACGGTGGGAAGAGATGAACGATTACCCTCAGGACTCACGAAAAGGTTTCGCCATCGAGACCTCCAATATCGTGCTGGGCATCAGCGCCTACACCGCCAACCTGAAGATCACCGGACAGGTCCATCTGAATGTCAGCACCCGGTCCAGTGACCGGCGGCCCTCAGACCTGATCCATAATTTTCCCGGGCAACGCATGACCCTGTCCAAGGTAAAGATTTACAGCATCCAGGACGGCAGGCTGCTGGAGGAGACGCCGTTCATCGTGCTCAATATCGATACGGTGGATATCCTCTGGGCTGAGGAGATAGCTGTAGACTGAAAAACCGGGAATCCTCCGGGCCGGCAGGGCCTTAAGCTCAGGCGTTGCGCCTCCAGGCGCCGTAAGCAGCCGCCGCTATCCAGATATACTTCCAGATGCCGCCGCTCACCAGGATATAATTGATTGCCGCATAGGTGAACCCGCCGCCCCACAAGCCCAGGAACATGAAGGGGAGCAACACTCCCAGGGCCGCGCAGATTGAGGCCCATATCGCCATCCCCCGGGAATGGTAGCGTCCGCTTCCCCAGGAGACCGCCTCTCCCACAGCGTAACCCAACAGGTAGGCGAAGATTATGGACAGGAAGCCGATCATGTTGACCGCCAGGCCGAACAGATATCCACCCACAGCAGCCGCCCCCAGTCCGGTCGCGATCGCCAGCGCCATCCTGCCCGGCTTGAGGGTCACCAGGGCCGACTTGGGCAGGCGGGCGCAGCTGGGGCACTTGGCTCCTACAGCGGTATAGACCATGCATTCGGGGCAGATAGGGTCGCCACAAGCGCTGCAGGACACACGGGTATCGATTTCTGGATGGTTAACGCATTGCATACTGTAAATAGTTTAGCAGGAAAAACAGAACGGGCGGGGCCGCGCCCCGCCCGTTCCCCGGAAATGCTGTATCGCCGTAATCCGCCATCACAATCCCAGTTCCTTGACCAGAGACTCCTTCGGGAGCGCTCCCACTACCTGCCTGTCGGTCTTCCCTTCTCTGAAAAGAATCACCGTGGGGATACTGAGAATCTTGTACTTTGCGGCCGTCTCACGGTTCTGATCCACATTCAGCTTGGCAACCTTCAGCTCTCCCACCCTCTCTTCCGCCAGCTGCTCGATTACCGGTCCCACCATGCGGCAGGGCGCACACCAGTCAGCCCAGAAATCGACCAGCACCGGAATATCCGACTGAAGGACTTCAGCATCGAATTCGGCGTCAGTCACTTCAATCAGGTTGCTGCCCACCATATCTCACCTCCTCGCTC
>CAJVWY010000178.1 GCA_913009925.1 uncultured bacterium | reverse complement strand
CCCTGGGTCCGGAGATGACCGCCGGCAAGAACTTCGTGGGAGGGCTGGACGACACCCTGGCGGTGCTTAACCAGCGCCGTGCCGATATGCTGATAGTCGAGTCCGGCTACGCGGAGCCGGGCAGGCGCTGCCTTGCCTGCCATACCCTTTCCTTCTCTGAAGAGACCTGTCCGTCATGCGACATGGATGCAATCCCTTCCCTCGATATCGTCGACGACGCCCGGGAGACGGCCATCCGCCAGGGGGCAACGGTCAAGACCGTTGAGCCGGGGCACCCGGCCATGCGGCAGGCCGGCCGTATAGCCGCCAGACTCAGATACTAGGCTCCCTGCGGCGGCAGACACCCGCCCGGAGCATAGGGAAGTGACCGTTCCGGCGAAAAAGCAGACAAAACCATAATATTCTGATAGATTCTCATTCATAAAATCGCCGTTTCGCCCGGGAACGCAGACCCCGCTATTATCAGGAGGCCGAAAATGGGAAGAATATCAAGAGTACTTTTCCTGTCGCTTGCCATCGTCGCCCTGGTGGTGACACTCCTTCCGGCGGTGGGCTGCGGTGAAAAGAGTAAAGAGCTGACACCCACAGATATCGGCGAATACAACAAGCCCGGCACGATACTGGTGGAAACGACCTGGACGGCCGATGTCACCGTTCCCGAGATCACCTTTAACGAAGACGCCCTGGTCGCGTACCTGGTTTCGCTGGTGCAGCAAGGCGTTATCACCGAAGACTGGACGGACGAGGATATCGCCACCGAGGCCATCGCCGAACTGATCACCAACCCTCAGCTCTACCTGGCCGCAACGACCACCGACAGGGTGGAAACGATGGAGTCGAGCATTTACGGCTCCGGCATCATTATCACCGAAGACGGCTACATCGTTACCAACGCCCATGTAGTCAAGGCCTCGGATGATGACCTGCGCCTGGCCATGGCCGAAGAGAGCGCCATAAAATACCTGGCGGAGGACCTGGCCAACTTCGAATCGGAGCTGGGAATAGACCTGCCGGAGGAATACGAGAACAGATTCCTGACGGCGGCTGCCTCCATATATTCCGATTACATGACCGTGACCGACCCCGTATCCGAATCCGATATGTACATGGTCTCAGTGGGAGACCAAAGCATCTCCGAGCCCCTGGTGGCCGAAAAGATCGAGGTGGGAGACCCCATCAACATGAACGAGGATACGGGCAAGGATGTAGCCATCCTCAAGGTCAACGCCAGCAACCTGCCCACGGTGGCCATGGGCGATGACGCCAGCCTCCGCGGCGGCGAGCAGGCGGTGGCGTTGGGTTATCCTTCCGCCGGTACCTTCAATCCCATGTTCGACCTGACCAAGGACCTGACACCCACCTTGACCCAGGGGACCATCAGTGGCCGCAAAACCATGGAGGGCGGCTGGGAGGTCATCCAGACGGATGCTTCCATCGCTCACGGCAGCAGCGGCGGACCCCTGTTCAACAAGAAGGCTGAGGCCATCGCCATCAATACCTTCGGCGGCCTGGAATATAACGAGCAGACCGGGGAATACGAGAGCAAGGAAGGCTTCGGCTTCGCCGTTCCCACCACCGTCATCAACGAGTTCCTGGCACGGGCCAATGTGACGCCCGCCCTGGGTCCGCTCACCGTGACTTACCGCGAGGGTATCGACCTGTTCATGGACAATCACTACAGCGCCGCCAAGAAGAAGTTCGAACAGGTGCGGGATACCAATTCCAAATTTCCCTATGTGCAGGACTACATCGAGCAGGCCACCACCAGGATAAACGCCGGAGAGGATGTCTCCACCTTCCCCCTCTGGACATTGATCATCATCGTCATCGCCGGCGTGGTTCTGATCGGCGTTATCGTTCTGGTGGTCATCCTGGTGACACGCAAGGGGGGCAAGGGCACCACAACAACACCTCCGGGAGCGCAGGCGGCGGCCACAGTTGTACCCGCAGCGGCTCCGTCACCACCGGCGGCACCAGATTCTGAGACTGGGCCATCCGCGGCGGAAGACAGCGGCGCGGCACCGGCTACGGCAGCGCCCGCGCCCGGTCCCGGCGGCGATGCCGCCACCACGGAGATACCGAAACCGGAGGCCCCCGCCACGGAGGACAGCGGTACGGCGAACGCCGGCGGCGCAGGCGGTGCCGCCAGCTTCTGCAGCAAATGCGGCAACGAGCTGGACCCGGATGCCGCGTTCTGCTCCAAGTGCGGCCGGCAGGTGAACGGCTAGACCGGCGGAGCGCATCGACGCCCGATGTTAATAAACCTGCTTCCGGCGGGTATATATAGGAAGTTGATGAAGCATACTCCGGGGCGCCTGGTCATTACAGCCGTAGTCCGGAAACCTGATGCCACAAAGATGCGTCAAATAATTCGGACGGGAGCCGGATCAATATGCAACCGGAAAAACTGACAATCAAGGCCCAGGAGGCGCTGGCGGCGGCCCAGAAGCAGGCGGCGTCCGCCGGCCAGCAGCAGATAGAGCCCGAACACCTGTTGCTGGCCCTGCTGAAGCAGAGCGAGGGAATAGTGGTGCCGATCCTGCAGAAGCTTGGCGCCGATCCGGCGGCCATCACGGCGCAGGTCACGGACGCGGTCGAGAACATGCCCAAAGTCAGCGGCGCCCCGGGGCAGCAGGCTTACATCAGCCCCGCCCTGAAACAGGTACTGGACGCCGCCGAGGCGCTGG
>CAJVWY010000177.1 GCA_913009925.1 uncultured bacterium | reverse complement strand
GCCGCCGGCCGGGCGTTGGCCGGCCGGGTGGGGGAGAAGCTTGCGAGGGAAAAGAGCATGCCCCGGGCCGTCGACCGGCGGGTCGCGGCGGCCGTGGCGGGCGCAGTGGCCGCCGCCGCCGTCGACAGCGGCGTAGCCCGCGAGCCGCGGACAGCGGCGGAAGTAGCTGCCTCCACCCGGGAGATGCTGGGCGACTCGGGGAGGAAGGCGGGGAAAGCAGGAGAGGCGGCCTCATGAGGGAGGTCACCGCCGGCCAGATATCCGACCTGGTGGCGAAGCTCTACCAGGACGCCAACTTTTTCCTTCCCGGTGAAGTCATAGCGGCTTTTGAAGACGCCCTCAACCGTGAACAGTCCCCCCTGGGGCGCGAGGTGCTGGGATCGCTCATCGAGAACGCCGCCATCGCCGCCAGCGACCGGGTTCCCATCTGCCAGGATACAGGCATGGCGGTGGTCTTCGCCGCCGTGGGTCAGGAGGTGAGCATCACCGGCGGCAGCCTGAAGAAGGCGGTGGATAGCGGCATAGACCGTGCCTATCGCCAGGGATACCTGCGCGCGTCGGTGGTGGCGCATCCGTGTTTCGAACGGGACAATACCGGCAACAATACGCCGGCCGTACTCCATGCCGAGCTTGCCGCCGGCGACCGGGTGCATATCACCGTCCTGCCCAAGGGTGCTGGCAGCGAGAATGCCGGACGGATAGCGATGCTCAAACCCGGCGACGGCGCCGCCGGGCTGGCGAACTTCGTCGTGGAGACGGTCGACATGAACGGCGCCAGGGCCTGTCCCCCCCTGTTTCTCGGCATAGGAGTAGGCGGCACCATGGACCAGGTCGCCCTGATGAGCAAACAGGCGCTGCTGCGTCCGGCGGGAGAGGCCGCCGCCGACACCAGGCTGGCGGAACTGGAGCAGGAGATACTGGAGCGGGTCAACGGTCTGGGTATCGGGCCCGGTGGGTATGGTGGCACGGTCACCTGCCTGGGCGTCGCCATCGAGTCTTATCCCTGCCACATCTCCTCGCTGCCGGTAGCGGTCAACATCCAGTGCCATGCCGCCAGAAAGGCCAGCGGGGTGATATGATGGCTCTGACTCTCATACCGCCGCTCACCGCCGCGGATGTTCTGGGCCTGCGTGCCGGCGACCGGGTGCAAATAACGGGAACGATCTATACAGCCAGAGATGCAGCCCACCAGAGACTGGTAGCGCTGGTGGAGCAGGGAGAGGAGTTACCCGTCGATCTGGATGGACAGGTCATCTATTATACCGGCCCTACTCCGCCATCGCCCGGCAGGGCTACCGGAGCAGCGGGTCCGACGACCAGCGCCCGCATGGACCGGTTTACGCCGACCATCCTCTCTCTGGGGGTAAGGGCGGTGATGGGCAAAGGCGAAAGAGGTGAAGATGTGGCAGCGGCTCTCCGTGATCATTCAGCGGTCTACCTGGCCGCGCTGGGAGGGGCCGGCGCCCTGCTGGCACGCCGGATCGTCTCCGCGGAGGTGGTTGCTTACCCCGAGCTTGGTACCGAAGCCATCTTCCGTCTCCAGGTATCCGACTTCCCTGCCATCGTCGCCATGGACAGTCATGGTGGTGATATATTCAGCGAAGGCCGGGCACGCTATGGCTGACCCCTTTTCAAAGTGAAAAAATCAGAGTATATTTATATACTTAAGGTAATGTTTTTACCGCAGATAGTGGAGAAACCGGCAGGATCGGTGCGGAAAGCACGTATGAAGCAGAAGCGGATGCCGTTCCCGCCCTCCTCCGGGCACTGGGTCCGGAGGCGGTGGGCGGCAGATACAGCAAACCAGTGAGTTCGAAGATGCCGAACGAAAAAGTTCTGGTAATTGACGACGATCCGGATGTGCTTCAGCTTGCCAAGGAGTGTCTCACCGGGGCGGGCTATGAAGTATTCACAGTCGTGGACAGCTCTGCCGCCGGGCAGATAGCGCGCGACGAGCGCCCCCATGCTATTATCGTCGACGTAGACATGCCCGGGACCGATGGCCGGGCCATCTGCAAGGCCGTCAAGGGCGAAAGCATCCTCAAGCATACTCCCGTGATTTTCATCCACGAGAATCCGACCCTGGAGGACAAACTGGCCGGATTCGGGCTGGGAGCGCAGGACTATATCGCCAAACCATTTGAAGCGGAAGAACTGGTCGCCAGGGTGGACGCCGCGGTCCGGTTGAAGGTGGCCATGGACCGGCTCCGGCAGCGCAACGCCAAGCTGGAGTCACTGGCAAAGCATGTGCAGGCGGCAATTCAGCATTACGAGCAGCCGCGTCTTCAGCCGGGAACCACCAGTGACGCCGAAACCTCAGGGAAAACGGCCGCCAGATTGACGCGACGCGAATTGGAGATCCTGCAACTGCTGGCCCAGGGGCTGAGCAACGATGTCATATCCCGGCAGCTGTATATCAGCCCCACCACCACCCGTAACCACATTCAAAACATACTCAGCAAGCTGGGCGTGCACAGCAAGCTGGAGGCCGTGGCCTATGCCGTCAGGTCCGGATATGTCGACTTCGTCGGATAATAAGTTGACATTACACCGCTATTACAGTCGCGCAGACCCTGATCGGCGCCGAATCGGCGACTTTATGATTAATACCAATCATGGAAGATAGGTAATATGCATTAGATCGGAAGAGCACACGTCTGAACTCCAGTCACATTCCTTTATCTCGTATGCCGTCTTCTG
>CAJVWY010000176.1 GCA_913009925.1 uncultured bacterium | reverse complement strand
GGACCAGTACGGCCCTCGCGCTCACCGCTTCATTCATCGCCACCATGGTGTTCGGCGTAAAACTGGAGATCGGCGTACCGGCCCTGCCCCTGCTTTCCGTATTCTTCCTCCTCGCCAATGCCGACCTTCTTTACCACCGTTTTCTTTCCGAGCCGGACGAGCATAAGAGGGAAGACGGGAACAAACGGTCCGGCTGAGGTACGGCGGCCGGCGCGCATCTGGCTACTCCCATGCTATTCATCCTTCTTGCCTATACGACCCTGATGCTGGGGTTCAGCATCGCCAGTCTCGCTATGATGCCGCGCGCGCTTCGGGACCTGGGACAGGAGCGGCGGCTGCTGGAGAGGGAGATACCGGGGGCGAATTTCGAACGTATGCTGGAAGCGGGCTACCGGCTCAACATGTTCCTGGTCCTGGTGGAGCTCCTGTATTACCTTCTCCTGCTCCGCTTCGCCGGTGATTCCGCGTTCCTCTTCTATGGAGCCTTCACCTTCGGCCTGATACACATCGCCTATCTTGTCGCCGGCCGCCTGGAGAAGCAGCGGCTGGCGGCGGAACACCGGTGGACGCCGGGGGCCCGTCTGTTGATATGGGCCACCGCCCTGGCGACCGTGCTGGAGATAGCCTTCCTGGGGTCCGCGCTATACCTGATTGCCTCCCGGTGAGCGGGCAGTCCTCCCGGGGCCGGCCAGCGGGGGCTTCCGGCCCTACATCGCCGCCAGGCGCTGCTTCGCCGGAGCGACGCTGACCTGGTTGCGACCTTTGCGCTTGGAGGTATAAAGAAGCTGGTCCACCCGGTCGAGCAGTTCCTCCTTGGAGCCGGCCGCGATGGGGTAACAGGCGACCCCGGCGCTCACGGTGACGCCGGTTGACGAACCTCTGCCCATGGGGATTTCGAGACCGGCGACAGCCTCCCTCATCCTGTCGGCCAGTTCCTCGCCGGCGGCCTCATCTCCGGGGAGCAGCATGACGAACTCCTCACCGCCGTAACGGGCGATGATATCCGAGTCCCGCTTCTCATGCCGGAGGGTCGAGGCCACGGCCCTTAGCGCGTCATTGCCTTTTTCGTGGCCGAAGCGGTCATTGAACAGCTTGAAATGATCTATATCGAACATGACCATGGTCACCTTGCCGCCGTAGCGGTCCACCCTGCTGACCTCCCGTCCCAGGCAGTCCATGAAATAACCGTAGTTGAACAGGCCGGTCAGGGCATCGGTAAGGGAAGACCTGAGCATGCGCCGGTGGGCCTGTTTCTGCCGCCGCTGGCCCCAGCCCAGCATGAGCCCCAGCACGGCGAAGGTGGAAACGGCGAGCATGATGGTGCCAGGCTTTTCAAAAGATGTCTGCGCCAGCAGCAGGGCGGCCATGCCGGCAGCTATCAGTGCGCCTATCTCGTAGAAGAACCAGGCCCCGGTGAAGATGGGGACTATCAGTAGAGGCCAGAGGTCGCTCTGGGCGAAGACCTTGATGGACAGCCATAGCAGAAAGAAGGAGACCGAAACCGCCAGCAGGACTTTCAGCTTGCGGCTGGCCCGGCCGCCGTCGATGCCGGCGCTGGAGATGAAAGCGCCGACGGCCGCCATCTTGTCCGGCGCACCGCCCGTCCTGCCTCTCCCTGCGGAGCGCCTCAGCGTCTCCTCACCCGGCCTGGAGTGATATCCCGGAGTCATAGGTTATAAATTCGCAATGGCTGCCCCCAGCCCTTCAAAATGTTCCCTCATGCCGGCCGCGATTATCCGCATTTGGAGAAACCGCAGGAGCGGCAGAAGACACATCCCTCGCCGAACTCGACCATGCCGCCGCATTCCGGACACTCGGGGCAATGGCTCAGCGCCGCCGAGGCTGTCGCCTCGGTGCCCGTGCCGTTACACAGGTGCGGCGCCGCCTCCTTGTACTGCTCCACGGCGGTGGCGATGGCGTCGGGGCAGGAGCTGGCCGAACCCAATACCGGCAGGGGACAGCGTATGCCCTTGATGGACTTCAGGATGGCCTCCGTATCGATACCGGAGCGCAGCGCCAGGGAGATAAGCCTGCTTACCGCTTCCGACTGGGCCGCCTTGCAGGCGCCCGCCCGGGCCATGGACGAAAAGACCTCGAACATGCCATATTGGTCTTCATTGATGGTCACATACAGGCTGCCGCAACCGGTCTCCACCTTGCGCGTCGCCCCCGTGGTCACGTCGGGGCGGGCGCGGGGCCTGACCTGGCCCGGGATATAGCCTTCCTCCTGGTCATGGTTGACACCACCGATGTTCAGGACCTGGGACCCCCTGCTGCCGTCGCGATAGATGGTAACGCCCTTGCAGCCGGTCTCGTATGCCAGCAGGTAGACTTTTTCCACATCGGTGGTAGTGGCGTCGTGGGAGAAGTTGACCGTTTTGGACACCGCGTTGTCCGTATACTTCTGAAAGCCGGCCTGCATCCTGACATGCCATTCCGGAGTCACATCATGAGCGGTCACGAACAGGGGCCTTATCTCGTCCGGCACCTCGGGCAGCTCCTTGACGCTGCCCTTTTCGGCGATTTCCTTCATCAGCTTCTCGCTGTAGAAACCGCCGTCCTTGGCCATCTGCTCAAAGGTGCGGTGTACCTCTACCATCTCCGTATTGTCCAGCACATTGCGGATATAGGAGACGGCGAACAGGGGCTCGATGCCGCTGGAGCAGTTGGCGAGATCGGAAGAGCACACGTCTGAACTCCAGTCACC
>CAJVWY010000175.1 GCA_913009925.1 uncultured bacterium | reverse complement strand
TCAAGCAGAAGACGGCATACGAGATAAAGGAATGTGACTGGAGTTCAGACGTGTGCTCTTCCGATCTTAGGCATCCGCTTCCTGGCCCTGTTGATAGACTCCATGATCTTCGCAGCCGCCCTAGCGGTCATCACCGCCGTCCAGGGTCCGCAGGACGGCAGCTGCCATGCCAGTTCATTTATCGGACTGAACATCACCCTGAACGGCAAGGAATCCTTTTTCGGGCTTTGCGGCTATCCGGCCCTGGTGTTCTTCGTCGTCTTCCTGGCCTATTTCATCCTCATGGAATGGCTCTGGGGCGCGACGCTCGGCAAGCTGGCGGTGGGGGTGAGGGTCAGGACCGTATCGGGGGGAAGCATCGGTCTCAAGGAATCACTGATCCGCAATCTGCTGCGAATCGTCGACGCCGTGCCGTATTGCATTCCGTATCTGCTGGGCGCTGTCCTGGTGTGGTCGTCGCGGAACAGGCAGCGACTGGGAGACATGGCGGCCAGAACGGTGGTGGTGAGCTCATCCTCTTCCCCGAACCACTCATCGAAGGTGTACTGATACGGCGCTACAAGCGTTTCCTCGCCGATGTCCGGCTGCCCGACGGTACCGAGGTCACCGCCCATGCCGCCAATACGGGCTCCATGCTGGGATGCGATGAACCGGGCTCCCGAGTCTGGCTGAGGGACACGGGCGACCCCGGCCGTAAATATCCTCTCTCCTGGGAGCTGGTGGAAGTGGCGGGCGGCGCTCTGGTAGGAACCAATACCGCTCTGGCGAACTCCCTGGTGGCTGAGGGTATCAGGGATGGCACTATCAGCGAGCTTCAGGGCTTCGACCGGATCAGGCCGGAGGTCCCCTACGGCGACAACAGCCGTATCGACCTGTTGCTGGAGAAGCGTTCCGGGGGCGACGGCGGCAAGGCGGCGTCCGGCTCCAGGGAGGCTCCCGCTGCCGGCAGCTGTTACCTGGAGGTGAAGAACGTGACCATGGTCACCGCCGGCGTCGCCCGCTTTCCCGACTCGGTCAGCGTACGGGCCACCAGGCACCTGGGCGAGCTGGAGAAGGTTGCCGCGGCCGGATACCGCGCTGTGGTCCTGTTCTGCCTGCAGAGGGACGACGCCGACGAGTTCCGCTCCGCCGATGATATCGACCCCGTTTTTGGACAGGCCCTGCGGCATGCTGCGGCAAACGGAGTGGAGGTCATGGCCTACGCCGCCGGCGTATCGACCTCGGGTATCCGGCTGAGCCGGATGCTGCCGGTTATTCTTTCCTGAAAGCTATTGCCGGCGAAGCGCTTATGGGTATTCCAGCCAGCGGGAGCCCTTGGGCCAGGCCTCCGCGGGTACGGTGTCGTTTATCTTGCGGATCGGGTCCTGGTCACTCTCGGGGATGATACCCGCGTCCGTATAAGCCAGCCATTGGAACTCCTGCGGCGACCTGATGGCCGACACCGGCAGGGTCCAGGTTATGGTCGCCCCGTCCAGAGAGAATGAACCGGGAAACTGCTGGTCCGGAAACCTTTCCTTGGTCTGCTGGTCGTAGAGCCCGTAGGAGAGACCTCCTTCAGGGTAGGCTGTGTACAAACCCCAATCGGGCTTGCCGTCGCCGTCCGTGTCCAGCAGGAACCCCCATTCGATACCGAGCAGTTCCGCAGGCTTCACAGAGGGGATCGCCTCACCGACCGTCAGGGTGAACACTAGGTCCTCGCCCTCCGCAGCGATGGAGACCTTTTCGATATCGACGATACTCCTGGTCATCAGCGGGGTACCGTCGTCCCTGGTGGCGTCACCGGGAGGGTCGGCAATCTCCACCGTACCCGGCCGGGTACGGGTCAACTCGTAGGAGAACGTCGTGGTCGTCTCTCCGGTAGCGGCGGTGTCTCCCTGGTTTTCTCCGCCACAGCCCGTCACGGCAACGGCGGTGAGTATGACCGTAAAAAACAGTCCGATTAACACCATGCTTAACCGGACCGGAACCTTTCTTCTGTTTCTGGGTAAATACAGCGCGAACCGCCTGCAACGCTTTAGCAGGAACAGTATCAATCTAGCAGGAAATGGGGATTGTGGCAATTCCCGCCGCCGGCGCGTTCACCCATCCAGGGGACGTTTAACCCACGGGTAGCTTTTTGGGCGGCAGGAGGTGACAGCCGGGCGGCAATCATGTAGTTTTGCCCATGCAGGTCCGCAACCTGTTGCCGCCGACAGGCAGGGGAGAGGTAACATCTGAACACTATCGGCTCCATAGCGCTTATCACCGGCATCGTCGGCCTGGCCGGCTACATGGTGCTGACCGCTCTCACGTCCTGGCGTCCGCCCCGGAGCATCTCCACGGCCTTCATAGCCGGTCTGCTCATCCTCACCTGCGTCGGGCTCATCCTGGTCACTATCGCCAGCGGTGGCAGGTCCCTGCATACCGGGGGCTGAAAACGGCATAAAAAAGGGCCCTCAGCGAGAGCCCTTTAAGTTACCATTTCAGGTTATTATTCCAGCGTTGTTACGTTCGTGGCCTGGGGACCCTTGGGTCCTTCCTGAGGCTCGAAGTTCACTTTCTGTCCCTCGGCGAGGGTCTTGAATCCATCGGTCTGGATCTCAGAGAAGTGCACGAACAGATCATCGCCGCTCTCCTGCTCAATAAAGCCGAAGCCTTTCTGATCAGAGAACCATTTGACTGTTCCTTCAGGCAAGTTGTTTCCTCCTCTCACCTTTTCCTGGCTAAGCACTCGAAACACTGCCAAA
>CAJVWY010000174.1 GCA_913009925.1 uncultured bacterium | reverse complement strand
TGGAATGTGAGGAGTGTAGGATGTTGTTGGAGAGAGTTCGTGTTTAAGGAGAACAATTAGACTTATGACTGCTCTGTTTTTTTTTTGTTAATGATACGGCGACCACCGAGATCTACACTCTTTCCCTACACGACGCTCTTCCGATCTCCATGGGGAAGATGATGGTACTGGCGTCAGCCGCCGCCGAAGCCAAGAGGAAGATCGATAAGGTTACCGGTTATATCGGCCTTTAGCCGTTTACCCCGCCTGGCGCCGGGGAAGCCGCGGCACTGACGCGATCAGCCTTTTCGTATACGAGTGCCGGGGATCGGACAGCACAGCGTCGGTGGGCCCTGTTTCGACTACCTCGCCCCGGTACAGGATGGCCAGCTCACTGGTGAGCTCCCGGACCATACCCACGTCATGAGCGATGATGACATATGACAGCCCCCGTTCATCACCCAGCCGCTCCAGCAGCCCGATGATCTGACGTTTCAACCGCGCATCCAGCGCCGACGCCGGTTCGTCACAGATGAGCAGGGCGGGCTCCAGGGCTAGGGCGCGGGCGATTACCGCCCGCTGTAGCTCGCCACCGCTCAGTTCATGCGGATAACGCCGCGCCAGTGCCGGGCTCAGCCCCACTTCCTCCATCATCCTGCCGATCGCATCCGGCCGTCCTCGCTCCTTCAAACCCTGGATCCGGAAAGGTTCGGCAAGGGCCACGCCGATCCTCATTCTCGGGTCGATGGAACCCGCGGCGTCCTGCCAGACAAGCTGGACGCGGCCGGCCATCTCCGCCAAGGTCATCTGTTCTCCGACCACAACCCCGTCCAGCCGGACCTTGCCCTGGCTCGGCCGCTCAAGCCCTACTATCAGCGAAGCCAAAGTGGTCTTGCCTGCGCCACTTTCACCGATTATCCCCAGGGAGCCGCCCTTCTCCAGCGTGAGGCTGACGTTATGCAGCGCCACGTTGCCACCCGCCCCTCTGCTGCCGGAACGGGTGGGAAAAACCTTGCTGACATTTTCCACTTCAAGCAGGGGCAACCGTGGCGCCTCCCCTTTCCGGGCCGTCGGCAACGGCAGCGATCATCTCCGCGGTAAACTCATGAGAGGGGTTGGTAAGGACCTGGCCGCAGGCGCCGTATTCCACCGCTTCTCCCCGGTACATGACCATGACCTCGCCGGCGATGGTGGATACCAGCGGCAGGTCGTGTGATATGAAAATCATGGCTATATCATCCTGCCGGCAACGTTCCCTGAGCAGGACGATGACCTGCGCCTGGAGTGTGACATCGAGGGAGCTGGTCGGTTCATCGGCGATAAGGAGCCTGGGGCCGCAGGCCAGAGCGGCGGCTATCATCGCCCGCTGGCACTGGCCGCCGCTCAGCTGGTGGGCATAGGGGGCCGCTGCCAGCAGCTCCGGTTCGATGCCCACCTTTCCCAGCTCGCCGGCGGCCAGGCTGCGGGCCTGTTTCCTGCCCAGGCCCCGGTGCAACCTCAGTGTCTCCGCCACCTGGTCCAGGATGCGCATCGCCGGGTCCAGCGAGGCCACCGGGTCCTGGAATATCATAGCCATGCCGCTGCCGCGGATCCGGCACATCTCCCTCTCTGAAAGCCCCAGCAGATTCCTGCCCTCGAACCGGGCTTCCCCGGCAATACGCGCCGAGGCGGTATCCAGCAGGCCCATCAGGGCCAAAGCCAGGCTCGTCTTGCCCGATCCCGATTCCCCGATCACGCCCAGCACGGAACCGGGATTCAGGCTGAAACTGACATCTTTAACAGCCGCCGGAGCCGCGGCGGCGGGATAGGCGACACCCAGACCCTTGACCTCCAGCAGCGGTCCGTTCATGGCCATCACCTTCCCCCTCGCCGGTCACGGGGGTCCATGGCCCGGGTGGCCGCGGCGCCCAGCAGGATGTATGACAGAGAGGTGAGCGTCACCGCCAGGCCGGGCGCCAGTACCAGCCAGGGGGCCCGTTCGAACAGTTCCATGGATTCCGCCAGCATCAGCCCCCAGGCGGGATAGGGAGGCTGCACGCCCAGGCCGATAAAGCTGAGCCCCGCCTCGGCGAGAATAGCTCCCGCCACAGCCATGGCTGTGTATGTAATAAGCGGGCCGGCGGCATTGGGCAGCACGTGCGTGAAGAATATGCGCCTCTCCGGGGCACCCAGCAGGCGCGCCGCCTTGACATATTCCCGCTCCCGGACCGAGAGGACCCGGGAACGGAACACCCTGGCGAAGATGGGCCAGGCGAAAAAGGCTATAGCGATAAAGACATTCCTTTTTCCGGGACCGAATATGGCGAGGATAGCGATGGCTCCCAGGATAACCGGGAAAGACAGAAAAATGTCGGTGATTCGCATCAGAACCGGGTCTATATATCTGCCACCGTAACCGGCAAGACCGCCCACAGCCACACCGGTGGCCAGGGACAGCCCCGTGGCAAACAGCCCCACCAGCAACGAGGTGCGTGAGGCCCAGAGCACCCGGGATAGCTCGTCGCGTCCGTGCAGATCGGTTCCCAATAGATGGTCCGCCCCGGGCGCCTGGAGGACATTGGTGTAATCAGGCAGGAGCGGGTCCTGGAGAGGCAGCAGCGGCACCAGTAACGCGGTCAGGGCGATGGTCAGCGCCAGGACGCCGGCGAAGATGATGGTGCTGTTACCGCGCAGATGTCGCCATATTCCGGCATCGGAAAGCTCCGGTCCGGAAGCCGGACCCCAGGCGGCCGGTATCTGGCCGGAGT
>CAJVWY010000173.1 GCA_913009925.1 uncultured bacterium | reverse complement strand
TGATGCTGATGGTACGTTGCGGCGAGCAGCTGGCCCAGCGGCTGCTCTGGTTCCTTACCACGGCCTTGTCGAAGGGCAGGTTTTGTTCGGCGCTTAACCGGCGTAGCCAGGGCGCCAGCTGCTGATGGGCCTTCCGGGCGGTCCAGCGCCTGAGGGCCGAGATGCAGCCGGGGATGTCGGCCATGTCACCGGAGAGGCGCAACCGGCTCCACTCGTGGTCACGGGCGACCACGCGCGAGGAGGCCGTCGTCCGGTATTCCACCTGCCATCGCTCACCGATGGCCTGGAGGTGGATATGATGTGGAAGGCGGTTACGGGGCTCGACCGAGACCAGCAGGCGCTGCTCTTCCGCCCAGCGTTGCGCGCGCCGGATCCAGTCGCGTTCGCTATCGAGCAGCGAGGGGATACGTGAGTGGTCGAAGCCGTCGGGAATAACTACAACCAGACCTTCATCGACCGTGACCTTGAGGCGCACGTTGCGGGCGCGGGAGCTTTCGCGGATAGAATAGTCGTGCATTCTGCGCAGATAATTCGAGAATGGGCGGGAAAGACCTGCAAGGAGCGGTGGTTAACAGGGGCGGCGACTACTCCATATCCTCGCCGGTTTCCCCATCCGCGTCTGGTCCGGCCAGGTCCAGCTCCGTCAGTTCCAGGACGGAGCTGGCGGATTCGGAAGGGAGCTGCTCCACATCGCGCAGCTTCTTTTCCATGACCCGCGTGCGTACTTCCGTCTGCTCTATGGTATTGGCGGCGCTGGCGAGCTGGCGCTTGACCCTGGACAGGACATCGCCGAACTTGCCGAACTCGGTCTTGACCGCGGCCAGCACCTGCCAGACCTCGCTCGACCGCTTCTCGATGGCCAGGGTGCGGAAGCCCATCCTCAGGCTGTTGAGGATGGCGGAAAGCGTCGTGGGCCCGGAGATCACCACCCGGTGTTGCTGCTGGATCTCCTCCAGCAGTCCGGGCTGGCGCAACACCTCGGCGTACAGCCCCTCCGTCGGCAGGAACATGATGGCGAAATCGGTAGTCTCCGGCGGGCTCAAATATTTTTCATGGATGGTCTTCGCCGATGCCCGGATGGAACGGACCAGAGCGGCGCTGGCCTCGTCCACCGCCGCCGCGTCGCCCAGACGCGACGCGTCCACCAGGCGCAGGTAATCTTCCTGTGGGAACTTGGCATCGATGGGGAGCCACACCTGCGTATCCGGCTGTTCGCCCGGGCCGGGAAGCTTGATGGCAAACTCGACCTGTTCGCGGGAATCCTCCCTGGTCTGGACGTTCCTGCTGTACTGGTCGGGGGTGAGAAGCTCCTCCAGAAGTGTGCCCAGCTGTACCTCGCCCCAGGTACCCCGGGTCTTGACGTTGGTGAGGACCCGTTTGAGATCCCCCACGCCGTTGGCCAGGTCCTGCATCTCGCCCAGCCCCCGCTGAACCGCCTCCAGCCGCTCGCTGACCAGGTTGAAGGATTCCGCCAGGCGTTTCTCCAGCGTACTCTGCAGTTTCTCGTCGACCACGCTGCGCATCTGTTCCAGCTTCTTCTCGTTCGATTCCTGTATCTGCCGCAGGCCGGCGTCGACATTGCTGCGAATCTTCTCCATCCGCGCCTCGTTGGCGGACGACAGTTCGTTGATTTGGGTAGTTGCGGCGCCCAGGTGGTCTTTCTGGGATCTTCCCAGTTCGCCGATGGTGGTGACTATGGATTGGGAAGAATCCTTCTGCGAGCGGGCTACTTCCTCCCGCAGTTCGCGTGAGGCCCTGGCGGCCTCATCACGGCTCATACGCAGTTCCTGCCTCAGCAGCTCTTCCAGCCGCCTGCCGTCGCCTTCCGCGGTCTTGCCCATGCCCCTGACAAGTATGACGATAAGCAGGATGACGACTGTGGCGCACAACAGAAGGATGACCCATGCCAGCACATCAGCCATTGGCGATAACCTCTTTCAACCGGGGAAGCCCCGCTTCTTCAGGGATTCCATGTTCCGAACGCAAAGAGCCTATCACAAACATCGGACGGAACAAGCAGCGGGGATGTTGCCCGGAGGAAGCATAAATGGGGGAGAAGTCGCTGGAGCCCTGCTCGTAGCCGTCATCGTAACCTTCATTATAACCGGTCTGGAATCCATTCTGGAAATCGAAGCGCTCTTCGTGGCCGTCTTCGTAACCCTGCTTGTAATCGGCGATACAACTGGCTGTCTCCGGCTGGGGAATGGCGGCTGCGTCAGGCACCATCGCCGGTGATTGTGGTGCGGTTTCCGGCCTGCTTCCGGCGCTGCCGTCTGCAGGTTCGCCGGCCGGGGTTTCCGGTACGGTCACGGTGACGGTCCGGACGATAATGCGTGACTCACTGCTCTCACCGAACCCCGAGAGTACGCCCCAAACTATAGCGGCGAGACACACAACCGCTTCTGTCCCGCCCCCCGACAGAGGTCCAACAAGCCCTTTATGACCACCAAAGGAATGTAATTATACAATGAGGAAAAGTGCCTGTAAATAGCGGTAATATATGAGTAATATGATTGGAATCACCGCCCCGGCGGCCGGCGGTATAAGGGCTGGCTGCTTTCCGGGGGCCTGCCCCCTGGAATCCGGCTAGAAGCCGATGGCCCGGAGAATCGCATCCTGGGCCGCATTCAGGACAGGCGAGGGCAGGATGCCCAGCAGCACTACAGCCACGGTTGCCAGGGCCAGTCCCAGGTTGAGGTAGATCGGAAGAGCGTCGTGTAGGGAAAGAGTGTAG
>CAJVWY010000172.1 GCA_913009925.1 uncultured bacterium | reverse complement strand
CGGGCGGCCGCCACGGAGGGCTTCGCCCTGGCTACGGACGTGGCTGATTACCTGGTGGGGAAGGGGGTGCCCTTCCGCGATTCCCACCGCATAGTCGGTGAACTGGTGCGGTACTGTATGGATGAGGCCAAGCTGCTCGGGGATGTGACGCTCGCTGAGCTTCAGGAGCGCTCGCCCCGGTTCGACGAATCCTATTACACCGTGGTGGATCTGGAAGCGGCGCTATCCCGCAAGGCCTCCTACGGCGGTACCGCCCCCGCGCGGGTCAAGGAACAGCTGGAAAGCGCCCGGCGGAAGCTCGAGGCGATGTGGCGGACAATAGACGAATCAGGCGTCTCCTAGGCGGCAGGCACTGCGGGATGT
Source organism: uncultured bacterium (assembly GCA_913009925.1). Taxonomy (GTDB): domain Bacteria; phylum Actinomycetota; class Thermoleophilia; order BMS3ABIN01; family BMS3ABIN01; genus BMS3ABIN01. The sequence goes on along the minus strand of CAJVWY010000172.1, from coordinate 2,374 downwards.
ACCGGAACAGGGAGTGAGCGGCATCACCGGTGGCAAGACATTGGCTCAACCTTTTTTCAAGCGACGGGTACATCAGGTGGCCCGGGACCTCATCGGCTGTACCCTGTTCCATGAGGATGTGGGCGGCGTTATCGTGGAAACCGAGGCTTACAATCGCAACGATCCCGCCTGCCACGCCTACCGGGGCATGACCGGGCGCAACCGGGTGATGTTTGGTCCCCCGGGCATGGCATATATATACTTCACCTACGGCATGCACCACCTGCTTAATATCGTCTGCGAGGAGGAGGGTGAACCGGCGGCCGTGCTCATCAGGGCGCTGGAGCCCATCGCCGGCATCGAGAGGATGCGCAGGCGCCGGGCGCCGGTGCGGGACCTGGTCCAGCTGGCCAATGGGCCGGGCAAGATAACCCAGGCTCTGGGGCTGGGCATGAAACACAACGGCCTGCCGGTTTTTCGCGGAGAGCTCAAGATATATACTCGCCGCGCCGAATGGCAAAAAACAAGGATAGTAGCTACACCCCGGATCGGGATCAGAGTGGGCACCAGGCGCAAGTGGCGTTACTGCGCTGCAGACAGCAGGTTCCTGTCCCGGAAACTGACTGCGAAAGGAGTGGCACAGTGAAATTTGAGGAAATATACGCCCTTGCCATCAAGATGGGCATAAAGGCTGATCCCAGAGGCAAGAGGGAGATCGACAGGATGCTCAGGAAGCAGAAGGAAGCCTTTGACAAGCTGGATGACAAGGAAAAGGAAGATTACGACAGCGAGCGCCTGACCAATCCCTTTGCCGATACGCGCATGCTCAACGGTGATTCCGGGATCGAAGTCAGGTCGATCCTCGCCGGCGTGGATATGGAAACGCAGGAACTGCTGTTAGCGGACCGGCTGCGGGAGAAGGGGCGGGAGATCGATCTGGTGGTGGCACATCATCCCGAGGGCAGAAGCCTGGCGGCGCTGGCGGACGTGATGCCGGTGCAGGCCGATATCTGGCATCAGGCGGGTGTGCCCATCAATGTCGGCGAGGCGGTGTTGGAAGGACGCCAGGCGGAAGTAATGCGTTCCGTCATGCCTCTCAACCACCAGCGTCCGGTGATGGCGGCGCAGTTGCTGGATCTGCCGTTCATGTGCGTCCATACACCCTGCGATAACCTGGTGACCTCGCGGCTGCAGAAGAATTTCGATCGCAAGGGCGACAAGTTCACACTGGAAGAGGTATGCGACGAGCTGAAGAAGTACCCGGAATACAAGGAGTCGGCACGGCTGAACGCCGGGCCGAATATCGTTGTGGGCAAGGAGAAACGGAGCGCCGGGCGTATAATGGTGGATATGACCGGAGGCACTGGCGGCCCGGCCGAATCCATCGAGAAACTGGCCGACGCCGGCGTCGGTACCCTGGTGGGCATGCACATCAGCGAGAAGAATCGCAAGAAGGCCGAGGAGAACAACCTTAACGTGGTCATCGCCGGCCACGATTCCAGCGACTCAATCGGCATGAACCTGTTCCTGGACGAGCTGGAGAAGAAGGGCGTGGAGATAATCCCCTGCTCGGGTCTGATCCGCGTGAGCCGTGTCAGCAGGAAAAAGAAGAAGTGATTTTACTTGAACCGGTAGCTTAGCGCCCGGCGCCACCTTCCTGCTCCGGCAGCTGCAGCGAGCCGGGCGGGCCGGCCACGGTCACGGTGATCCGATCCACCCCCTGTTTGATCTTTTCGCCCGCCTGGGGCTGCTGGTCGACGACCAGGTCCGGTGGTTTGGAGGCATCGTTACTGAAGGCCAGGTCCACCTCGAATCCCAGTTTTTCCAGTATCTTCCAGGCATCGGCGAAGCTCATGTCGAGCAGACTCGGCATGACTATCTCCCGGGCTTCGTGAACCGTGCAGTAACCCTGGGGCAGGTGGTTGGGGAAGAAGGACCGCGTCTCCTTGTCCGGGCACCACAGGTTCGCCCTCTGTCCGGATACGGCACACACGGTCAGCGGCACCAGGTCGGCGTTGGGCGGCTTGGTGAAATCATGTTTATCCACTCCGGCCAGCGCCGCCAGCATGTAGTCATGCCAGATCTGCGCCGGCCAGCCGACGCCGGTAACGCGGACTCCGCGGATATTCTCCATGGACAAGCGCTGATCCGGGTAGCCGATCCAGACCGTGGTGACCAGGTCCGGGGTGTACCCGGAGAACCATGCATCGACCCGGTCATCGGTAGTGCCGCTCTTGCCGGCGCAGGGCCGTCCCAGGTTACCCCACTGTCCCACCCCGTACATGGTGACCTGTGTGAGGCACTGGTTGACATGATAGACGACAACCGGGGCGAGCGCCGTTGTCTGTACAGGCGGGATCACATCCAGCAGATTGACACGTTCAGTGGTGACGGC
>CAJVWY010000171.1 GCA_913009925.1 uncultured bacterium | reverse complement strand
GGCCGTACTCAGCCGCACGGTACCGATCGGCCAGCCATTCGGCCACCGCTACCGACCGGTGGCGGCCGCCGGTGCAGCCGATACCGATAATCAGGTTGGATTTGCCCTCGGCCACATACATCTTCAGCATGAAGTCCATGAGCGGTGACAGCTTCTCCAGGAACTCGGCCGCGATCTCGTTATTAAAGATATAATCCTTGACCGCCCGGTCCATGCCGGTTCGCGTCTTGAGGTCAGGGACATAGTTGGGGTTGGGGAGAAAACGGATATCGAGGACCAGGTCCGCGTCCAGGGGCGTGCCGTACTTGTAGCCGAAGGAGCTGATGGTGACGATCATACCGCTGGCGCGCTGGGGCACGATATTCTCGATGATATGGGCCCTCAGCTGGTGTACGTTGTATTCGGATGAGTCGATGACCCAGTCGGCGCGTTTCTTCAGCGATACCAGTTTTTCCTTTTCCAGCTGGATTCCCTTGAGCACATCACCATCCGGCGCCAGGGGATGGGGCCGCCGCGTTTCCTTGAAGCGGCGCAGCAGGGCTTCACTGGAGGCCTCGAGATACAGCAGCTTGAAGGGGATGTCCTTGTTTTCCAGCTCGTTGAGGCACTTGCCGATCTCTTCGAAATACTCGCCGCCGCGCACGTCGGTCACCACAGCCGCGCGTTTCACCTTGCTGCCTTCGTGGACAAAAAGATCGCCGGTGGCTTCGATCATCTGAGGCGGCAGATTGTCGATGCAGAAGAAGCCGGCGTCTTCAAAGGCAGCCATGGCGTGAGATTTTCCGGCTCCGGACTCGCCGGTGATAATGATCATTTCCACATGACTATGCATTTATCCGCCTTTGACGGTTCCGCGACAGCGGTACTATGAATATCCGCCCCCTGTTATCCTGATTCTATCCTATTTCCGGGGAAAGCCCTCCATCGCCAGCAGCCGCAGCTTCCATTCCCGCCCGGACGAGTACCTGCCACAGCTGCCATCGGCGCGGATAACGCGATGGCAGGGAAGGATGATGGGAAAGGGGTTGCGCGACAGCAATGTCCCCACGGCCCGCTGCGCCCCCGGATGCCCGGCCGCGGCCGCTAGATGGGAGTAGCTGCTTGTCTCACCGTAGGGTATGGCGGTAAGCGCCGCCATCACCGCCGCCGCGAAGGGGCTCAGGCGTGGCCATGCCAGCGGCAGGCTCGTGGGAAAACTCACGGGCCTGCCGGCGAAGTATTCCTGCAACATCCCCGCCAGGCATCGGCCGGTAGATGTTTCCGTCATGGCGGTCTCTGCCCCGGACCGATGCGATACGGCAGCCTCCGTCGGTGGTGATGCCGCCCGCCCCGGCAGGAAATGAGCTACCAGCGCCCCGTCCCGCCATAACAGCAGACCGTTCCCGAAGCGGGTCGGGTACGCCTCCCCGAGCAGGCTAGCCGAACCGGTGGACATGGGCGTACGCCTCCCTCGCAACCTTGGCGGGCAACCCCGGGACCGCCTCCAGTTCATCCCGGCTGGCGGAAAGAAACAGCTCGGGAGAGCCGAAATGTTCCAGGATAGCCTTCTTGCGCGCCGGGCCGATGCCGGGGATCTCGTCCAGGATGGAGCTGCTCGAAGCCTGGTCACGGCGCCGCCGGTGATAGGTCACGGCAAAGCGGTGGGCCTCGTCACGCAACCGTTTAAGCAGAGCCAGCGCTTCGGAATCGGGAGGCAGCCGCAAGGGCTCCATCCTGGACGGCAGATAGATGTCTTCGAATCGTTTGGCGATTCCCAGCACGGATATGCCCCTCTCCCCGATGGCCGCCAAGGCCGCGGTCACCGCTGAAACCTGCCCGGCGCCGCCGTCCAGGACGATCAGGTCCGGTCGGGCGGAGAAACTGGCGTCCCCGTATTCGGGATCCAGCCGCTTGCGTGAGAAGCGGCGGGCCAGCACCTCGGACATCATGGCGGGATCGTCCGGCCCCTCAACTTCCCTGATGGAGAATCTGCGGTAATGGTCCGGGTTGGGAATACCGCCCTCAAACACCACCATGGATCCCACCGCATGCTCGCCGCCGATGTTGGAGATGTCGTAACATTCGATCCGCGTGGGGATGAAGCCGAGTGCCAACTCCCGCTTGAGCTGGCTGAGCGCCCGGGAAGGACGGCCTTTCTGCTCCTGTTCGCGCAACTGGTCGTGTCTGAGCGCCAGGGCGGCGTTCTGCTCAGCCATGCGGGACAGCTCCCGCCGGCGACCCCGCCGTGCCGGCCGGACATCGACGCGGGACCCTTTCTTCTCCGAAAGGTACTTTTCCACGACCCCGGCCTTGGTGAAACCAGCAGGCACCACCACTTGCGGCGGATAGCCGATGGCCTCGTTGTAATACTGGACCATGAACTGCTCCAGCATCACCGACTCGGACTCGCCGGCGACGTTCTGAAGGAAAAAGCTGCGGCGGTCGCTGAGGGAGCCGTCACGGACCTGCAGCACCTGGACATTGGCGGTATCTCCTTCGGCGTGAACGCCGATCACGTCCAGGCAATCGACGCCCAGCGCCGTCGCCTGCTGCCGTTCCAGTAGGTGTTCCAGCGCTTTTAAACGGTTTCGCAGGATGGCGGCCTTCTCGTAGTTCTGACCGTCCGCCGCCAGCTTCATATCCGCCGCCAGCCTCCCGAGATCGGAAGAGCGTCGTGTAGGGAAAGAGTGTAGATCTCGGTGGTCGCCGTATCATTAAAAAAAAAACCCCCCCACCCCCCCCCCCCTCCCCCCCACCCCCCTGACATAATATGCATATTCAATCACACTATCACACCAATAGTACGCAATGTCCTCTTATGTCTACTTATGAGACATATGATGCTCCACC
>CAJVWY010000170.1 GCA_913009925.1 uncultured bacterium | reverse complement strand
AAACCGATAAAGGACCTTGTGGAGTCCGTGGGGGTGTTGATGACCCATGACGTCAATCCGGTATATTCCAATCCCGATGGCGGCATGGGGGAGGATGTGCTGAGAGACGAGACCCTGATTCCCTACCATGTGGCGATTACGCCGTTCTTCACCGAAACGGCCAAGTACGCTGACATCATCCTGCCGGAGACCACTTATCTGGAGGATAGCAACATCGAGGTAAGGTCGTCTCCCGAGTTGGTTCCCATGGTCGGCCTGCGCCAGCCGGTGATACCGCCGCTAAAGGAGACCAGATCCTTCTATGATATCGCCACCGAGCTTGCGGCGAGGATTGGGGGCGGCATGGAAAAGTACTTCGACTTCAGCTCGGTCGATGAATACCTTGCCGCGAGAATTTCCAGGATTGACGGGCTGAATCAGATCGGCGGGCTCGACTATCTCAAACAGCACGGCGCCTGGTACAACCCCAAGAGCCGCCCGGATTACGGAGCTTTCCGGCAGACCGGCTTCAATACCCCCTCCGGGAAGATAGAGGTCAAGTCACAGCGGCTGGCGGATTTGGGCGCCCCGGCTCTGCCCACTTACCAGCCCCTGACATTCATGAGCCAGTTGAGCGAGCGGGACATGGTCCTGACCATTTACGATACAGCTCTGCAGACCGACGCCTATACAGCGAACTGCATGTGGCTGAGTGAGATCCTGCACGACAACCCGGTCTGGATCAACCCCAAGACGGCCGAGGAGATGAGTATCGAGGACGGCGACACAGTCAAGCTGACCCGGCCCAGTAATGTCGGCGAGGCCAAGGAGCGTTCGATCACCTCGACGGCTTACCTGACCGAGGGGATTCATCCCAAGGTAGTGGCCATAGCCAACGGCGTGGGCCACACGGCGTTGGGCCGTATCGCCCAGGCCGAGGATATTCCTTATAAAGAGCCACCAAAGATATTGAGAGATCCCAATACCGAACTGGTCTGGTGGAACGAGCGGGGCATCTATAAGGGTAAGGGGGTCAATCCTAAACCCATCGTGCCCGTCTCTCTGGACCCTGTGGGTGGCGGCGAGGCGTGGAACGATATGGTTGTAACGGTAGCCAAGCTGTAAGCGGGCGGGAGGAATGATACACCAGGGACCCAGAGACGCAGGACAGGCCCGGGAGTCGGCCAGGGCCCGCGCCGCGTTGTACCGGCTGCTGTCGCGTGTTTTCGTCGCCAAGCCGACGGAGGAGCTGTTGAAAGGCCTCAAGGATAAGGAGATGCTGGACGCGCTGGCCGCCTACGAGGTCGTCTTTGGTCCGGATTTCATCGCCGGGGCCGAAGAACAGCAGGTCAGCGAGCTGGCTGTGGAATACACCCGGCTGTTTTTCGGCCCGGGGCCGCATATAGCTCCCTTTGAGTCGGTGTTTATCCGGGGGGAGGATGAAGACAGCCCCCGGCTTTGGGGACAGGCCACCGTGGAAGTGGCGAATTTTTACCGCGAGGCGGGTCTGGAGATGGCCGAAGGCGTGACGCCGGATCATCTCAGCCTGGAGTTCGAGGCTATGGCTGCTCTGGCGCAGGCGGAGGTGGACAAGCGGGTCGAAGGGGATATGGAATCGGCCGAGCGGCTGCTGGCAATGCAGGACCGTTTCTGCCGGGAGCACCTGGTACGCTGGGTGCCGGCCCTGTGCCGCGAGGTAGACAGGAATTCGGAAAGCAGTTTTTACCGCAACATGGCGTTACTGGCGCAAAACCAGGTTCAGACGCAGTGCGGTGAGAATGATTTAATGTGCTGAGCACTGGCAGAAGAATGCCGGAACGATAAGGGAGGAAGAGAGTTTAAATGAAGATTCCTAAGCTATCCAAACCGGTCTGGGTATTGATTGGCATCGGTATCCTGGTATTGGCGATGCTGCCGATGCTGGGGCTGGCCCACTTTACCACTACCAACCCCAGATTCTGTCTGACCTGCCACGGCACCGGCGAGACCGCCGATGTGGGACAGAAATCGCAGGTACACCCTGACTACGGCAAAGTCGGCTGCCTGGATTGCCACGCCAAGGATGGCGGCCATTTCATCACCAACGGCTACCGGGGAGGCTACGAGGCGGAGCCGGAACGGGTCAGCGAGAACTGCGTGCGCTGCCACGAAAATATGAAGCAGAAGACGGATACGCAAGGGTTCAAATTCAACGTTCTGAACATAAGGTTCCCGCACGACAAGCATTTCACCTTCGATGTCCAGTGCGCTGATTGTCACCGCAATATCGCCCATGACCTCAATATCGAGCCGACCAACCGTCCGCGCATGAGCTATTGTTTCCAGTGTCATCCCAGCACCGATCCCTGCGAAAAGTGCCACCCGGACGGACCGCCGGCGGAAGAAGCCTACATCCCGCCACCGGCGAGGACTCCGGAGACACCGTCGGCGGATGTAGCCCAGGCGACCTTCGAGGTCAAGTGCTCCAAATGCCACGCGCTTTACCCGCCGACCTTCTATAACAAGGAACAGTGGGCCACTACTGTGGAGAATATGTCGAGCCTTACCGGCGCCAATATCAGCGCCGAGGATAAGGCACTGATCATCTCCTACCTGGATACGGTAGCCCAACCGTAGGAGGGCATGAACAGAAGCGTACAAGGCGGCGCCTCCCGGCGCCGCCTTTTTTTATCGCCGAATCCCGTCGGCCCTTTCTTACAGGCGCCGGCCAGTTCACGGCGAATAAATGTGGGGTCTTTCATCAGGAGGTGTATTTGGCGGATAAGCAGAAATTCAGGGGGGACCAGAATGTGACGCGCCGGTCGCCGCTTGCGGCGGGCGCGAGGCCCCCCCTCCCGCACCCTGCTCCCTCCCTCCTCGCCCTCCAC
>CAJVWY010000169.1 GCA_913009925.1 uncultured bacterium | reverse complement strand
CTGTGGCCGCGGCCGGACGTACCCGGGTGGTCTGCGCCGGTGGCTCGTCCACCGACAGCCGCGCCTTCCTGCAGCGCCTGCACGACCAGATCCATATCAGCGGCGCCCAGGGCAACGCCACCGGGCGTAACATCCACCAGAAGCCTCTGGATGAGGCCATAAGAATGTGCAACGCCATCTCGGCCATCACCCTGGCGGACATGTCCGTGGACGAGGCGTTCGAGATATACGAGGGGAACAAGACGCTGGACCTGGAGGTCGCGGAAGGACAGACAGCATAGCAGAGAGGGTGCCTACCCTTTATAATCTGCCATGTGATCATAGACTTCCACACCCATATCTTTCCTCCGGAGATCATAGAGAACCGGAGCAAGTATATTCAGGACCAGAAATGGTTCTCGCGCCTCTACGGCAACCGTAACGCCCGCATGGCCAGCGCCCGGGGCCTGGTCGGAGAAATGGACCGTTGCGGCGTGGACAAGGCGGTGGCTTGCGGTTTCGCCTGGGACGACTTTGACCTTTACGTCAGGACCAACGATTACATCGCCGACGCCGTCTCCCGGTATCCCGACCGGCTCATCGGCTTTGCCAATATACCGCCGCTGCACCCGCGCGCGCTGGACGAGTTGGAGCGATGCGCGGACATGGGGTTCCGGGGCATAGGCGAGCTTAAACCCATGGGGCAGGGTTTCGATCTGGATGACGCCGGGGGGCTGGCGCCCTTCGCCGAAGCGGCCGCTTCCCGCGGACTGCCCCTGCTCATACATATCAGCGAGCCGGTGGGACGGCAGTATGCCGGCAAGGGCTACACGTCGCCGGGCAAAGCCTACCGGTTCGCCAAACGCTTTCCCGATCTCAAGCTAATCTACGCCCACTGGGGCGGCGGGCTTATCTTCTATGAACTGATGCCGGATGTGCACGAGGAGCTGGCCAACGTCTATTACGACTGCTCCGCCAATCCCTATCTCTACGACTCGCGGATATTCACGCTGGTCATGGAGATGCCGGTCAGGGAGAAGGTCCTGTTCGCCAGCGATTACCCCCTGCTGAGGCTCGACGACTGCCTGGATGAAGTAGCCGGCGCCGGCCTTGGCGACCAGCCCTACCAGGCGCTCATGGGCGGCAACGCGGCGGCGCTTCTGGGAGAGCCCGCCTGATGGACCTGCGCCGCTTACTGGAACTGCTGGCCGCCGGCAAACTCTCGGTAGAAGAAACGGAATCCCGTCTGTCCCTGACAGGCATCGACGCTCTCGAGGATTTCGCCCGGCTGGATACCGGCCGTCATGTCCGCAAGGGCGTTCCCGAGGTAGTCTACGCCCCCGGCAAGACGGCGGAGCAACTGGTAAAGATCTGCGCGGCCATGGTCAAGGCCACCGGCAGCGCCATCGCCAGCGGCCTGGAGGAGGGTCAGTGGCAGGCGCTGGAGCGGGAGTTCCCGGACAGGATCACCATCGCGGATCCCCGGGCCCGCATCATGGTTATCCGTGCCTCCGGACAGGAGCCGCCATCAGACGGAGGAACCATCGGGGTCATCTCCGCCGGCACCGCCGACATACCGGTGGCGGAGCAGGCAGCCATCATGGCCGGGGAGATGGGCTGTACGGTACTAAGATCCTACGATATCGGCGTTGCCGGCGTACACCGCCTGGCCGGCCCGCTCAGGCAGATGTTGTCCTCGGACACCAGGGCCCTGGTGGTGGCGGCGGGGATGGAGGGGGCGCTGCCCTCGGTGGTCTCGGGGCTGGTACCGGTTCCGGTGATCGGCCTGCCGACCTCTACGGGCTACGGCCTGGGGGGAGAGGGTATCACCGCCCTGCTGGCCATGCTGCAAAGCTGCAGTCCCGGCCTGTCGGTGGTGAACATCGACAACGGCATCGGCGCCGGAGCCACCGCGGCCCTCATCGCCAAAGCCGCCGGGAGATAGCTCCGGCCGACGCCGGGTCCGGGTCCGCCGCCGGCTCAGATGGCGGGGCCCGGCTCTTCCTGTCAAGTAAAGCCTTTAAACACCGATAAATTACCTAGTATAGGGAGCTGGGCAGACTTTTTTCCTGCGATGATTTCCATTTCCATCATCAATACGCTCAGAGAGAACCATGACGAGGTGATCCGGCGCTGGCTGGAAGGCCTGCATGGGCGCATCGCCGAGGACTTCGAGGAGATGATGCTCACGCCCATGGGAAGCGGCGTTGCCAATAAGCTCTTCGGCTACGCGGTGGAGTTCCTGGGAGCGGAGCCCTACGAGAAGACGGAGGTACTGCACAAGGTGCGAGACGCCGCCCGTGATGCCTCCTACCGGCGTGCCGCCGTGGGGTTCGGCCTCACCGATATCGTGGTGACAGCGCTTTCTTTCCGCAAGGCGCTGAACGAGACCCTGATCAACCACATAAACCCCTCCAGCGCCGAAGACAGTTCGAATCTGCTGGCGGCGGTCCTGGCTCTCAACCGTTTCGGCGATACCATGGTGTCAGGGGACATCGCCGGATTCTTCGCCTGCCGCGATCTCACCAACAACGGCGACGAGGCCGCCGCCTGACCACTGCCGGCCTAGAATAGCGTCAACCCGTTCTCACGCCAGACCCCTATCCTTCTGAACTTCTCGAAGCGTTCCTGTCTGCGGACCTGAGGGCGTATCATCTCCAGCTCGCGCAGATTCTCTTCCAGAGCCTCCTTGATTATCCGTGCCGCTCCCTCATGGTCCCGATGGGCACCGCCTCGGGGTTCGGGCAGCACGCCGTCGATGACCTCCAGCTCTTCCAGGTCGGCGGATGTCATCTTCAGGGCCCGCGCCGCCGGCCGCGCCTCCCTGGCATCTCTCCAGAGGATGGCGGCGCACGCCTCCGGGGTTATCACCGAGTAGACGGAGTTCTCCAG
>CAJVWY010000168.1 GCA_913009925.1 uncultured bacterium | reverse complement strand
GCGCCAGGGAGCCGCCGGTTATGAGCAGCAGTTTGTGGCGGAGCACGATAAGGAAGGCGAGGCTCGATGACAGGGCGCAGGTCACCACCATCCCCAGGGAGAAGGCCATGATCAGGCCGGTAACCGAACCCGGGTTCACCAGGCTCCAGTGGGCCGAGGCGGCGAGAAGGGCGCCCAGGACGGCCACCAGGGCGGCAAAGACCAGTGCCGCCTTCAGTTCCCGGCTGTAATCTGGTTGAGGCCGGCGGATCAGTCCCATTCCCGAATCCGTTTGGTAGTTCAACCGGGCGACGCGGCTTTCTTCCATCTCAATACGGCGGGAGCGATTCGTACCAGTCGCCAAGAACCTTGAAGGCTTTCCAGAAGCTGGTTTTCCGGCGCTGGTCATCCAGTGAGGACTCGATCTCGGGGGTTACCAGCGCTTCCGACGAGGGGGTGAAAGGCTGTACCTCCCCGGGCCTGTCGGCGAGCTTCTGCGCCAGCGGGAAGCCCAGGCTGTTGACGGCTTCCAGGGTCCGGCCGCCCATGATGACCACCAGTTTGGGCTGGACGATCTCCAGCTCGCGCCGGAGGTAGTTGAGGCACCATTCCAGGGCCTCTTCCTCCTTGACCCGCGCGCATTTGATCACATTGGTGCCGTAGAGCAGGAGTGAGTCGATGTTCAGCTTCTGGCAACTCTTCATCACCGCCTCTCCCGTGCGCCCGAAAAAGGCCACGCCCTCATCGGCCTCGCCGGGGAGGGTGCTGTATTTGACCAGGAAGATATCCGCCAGGGGGTGGCCGGAACCTATGACCGGGACAGCCTTGCCGTGGGCGCATCTCTCGCAATGGGTCAACTCCCGGCACATTTCATTGATCTCGGAAATGGCTCGGGTCAGCTGCTTGTCGTAAATATCATCTGGCCTGGGCAAATTTACCTCTGGTCCTGGCAGTCCGCCGGCAACAAAGATGCTATCGCCGCGGCAGGAAGAACCGGCCGCAAGCTATTAGTTATTATCCGTGACCGGGGTAATTCCTCCAAGGCGCCGCGGCCGGAGGCGGGAAGCTCAGCTTTCCCGTTTAAAAAGCGCCACCGTCTCTATGTGGGGGGTGTGGGGGAACATATCCACCGCGCCGACCCGGAGGAGCCGGTAGCCGCCGTCGGCCAGTTGCCTGGCGTTGCCCGCCATGGTGGAGGCGTTGCATGAGACATAGACTATACGGGGAGCGCCCAGCCCCAGGATGCGGGAGACCTCCTTCTTGCTGGCCCCGGCGCGTGGCGGGTCCAGCACCACCAGGTCCGGCTGCCGCTCAAGGGCCAGCTCCTTCAGTGCCACGCGGACCTTGCCGCTCCGGAACTGCGCGTTTTCCACCTGGTTGATGAGGGCGTTCTCCCGGGCCAGCTCCACCGCCTCTTCCATGAGCTCCACTCCCAGTACCCGGCGGCAGTTGCCGGCGAACAGGAGAGCGATGGAACCGATGCCGGAATACAGGTCAAGTACCAGCTCATCCCCGCTCAGTCCGGCGTATTCCAGGGCCTTCAGGTAGAGGCGCTCGGCCATGGCGGTGTTGGTCTGAAGGAAGGAGGCGGGCGAGATCTTCAGATCGAGCCCGCCGATCTTCTCGTGGATATGATCCCGCCCGGCGAGGACGCTGAAGGGGAAGCCGCCGGCGACGGAGGCCCTGGTCTGGTTGATGCTCCACAGGATCGAGGCGACGGGGGGAAAGAGACGCGTCAGCTCCCGCGCCAGTTCCTGCCGGCCGGGAAACTCTCCGGCGGCGGTCACGATGTTGACCATCACCTCTCCCGTGTTAAGGCCTTCCCTCAGGACCAGGTGACGCCAGAAGCCGGTTTGGCGGTGCTGGTCGTAAGCCGGCACGCCGGAATCCCGGACCCAGGCGCGAATGTGATTGCGGATCCGGTTGGTCAACCGGGAGTGGAGCAGGCAATCATCGATATCGACCACCTGTTGCCACTGGCCGGGCTTGTGGAAACCCAGGATCGTGCCGCCCTCCGGGCCGGCGAAGGTGAACTCTACCTTGTTGCGATAACGCCAGAGCGGCTCCGCCGCCAGCGGCGGGTCCATTGCCGAACCGGTGAGTCCGCCGATGTGCCCCAGACACTCGGACACCTGGTGCTGCTTGTACCTCAGCTGTTCTTCATAGCTCAGGGTTTGCCAGGAACAGCCGCCGCAATCGCCGAAATAGCTGCAGGCGGGCTCGATGCGGGACCGGGAGGGGTTAAGGACTTCCAGCACCCGGGCCTCGGCGTATGAAGGTCTGGAGCGGACGATGACGGCCCTGACCCGGTCACCGGGCATGGCGCCTTCCACAAAGATGACGAACCCGCCCAGGCGGGCGACGCCCTTGCCGCCGAAGGCCAGGTTAACGATCTCCAGCTCCAGTTCGTTACCTTTTTTAAACGATTTCTCCAAAGAGTTCATAAATATGGTAACAATTCCCCAATTTGCAGCGGATTATGATGAAAAAGACCGGACGGGCTTGATTGACATGACAACTATCCTATCCTAGAATGACAATCAGAGATATTACCACTCGCGAATCGGTGCGCACACCTCACCCAAGGAGATGATGTCATGCTTGGCATCGTAGGACCCATAGGAATGCCCGAACTGATTATTATTCTGGTAGTGGCGCTGGTGATCTTTGGACCAAAGCGTCTCCCTGAACTCGGGCGCTCGCTCGGCAAGGGGATAAAGGAGTTCAAGAACTCCACAAGTGAGCTCACGGAGCATCTGGCGGAAGACGAATCTGCTCCAGCCGCTCCCCCTACGGTCGATAAGGCCGAGAAGGTCGAGGAGCCCCCAGCCAGTGCCAGTACTGGAGCCAACAGCTCCGAAGCAGCACAGGCCTCCGAATCCAAAACCCCGTAGCCAGCAGCCG
>CAJVWY010000167.1 GCA_913009925.1 uncultured bacterium | reverse complement strand
CCAGGTAAGGCCCCTGGTAGACTACCAGGTTGATAGGCTGGATGTGTAAGCGCAGCAATGCGTTCAGCAGACCAGTACTAATTGGCCGAGGGCTTGATTTGAATACCATACCACTATGTAGTTTTGAAGGTAACGCGCCGCCGCTCCGGCGGCCGGCCCGGAAACTGAATATACCTTTCCGGTGATTTTGCTGGCGGGGAAACACCTCTTCCCATTCCGAACAGAGAAGTTAAGCCCGCCGAGGCCGATGGTACTTGGGTGGAGACGCCCTGGGAGAGTAGGAAGTCGCCGGGATTAATTAACGAGCCGCCCATACGGGCGGCTTTTTTTTGTGGAGCAGAGGGAATAGACTTCACAGCATCGGCGTACGGGCAGGGTTGCCATCAGGCTTCGAGGAGGGGATGAAACCATGGATTACCAGGCTTTTTGGGAGAATCAAAGCTTCGCCGTCGTCGGCCACTCGGATGTTAAACGGTTCCCGGCGCTCACCTATGGAAAGCTGAAACAGCGGGGGAAGGAAGTCTACCCCGTCGACCCCGGCGCAGCAGAGGTCGACGGCGACCGAGCCTATCCCGACCTTTCATCTCTGCCGCAAAAAGTGGATGCGGTCATCCTGGATTTACCCAAACAGGAAGCAGCGGCCTGGGTGGAACAGGCGGCGACCTCAGGAATCAGTAACGTGTGGATACACCAGAGATGCGATACTCCTGAGGCCATCTCCTCGGCACGGCATAATGACATGAACCTGTTCTATGGTACCTGCGCCGTCATGTACCTGTCTGAGGGGTTTTCCATACACACCATACACGGTTGGATCAACAGGCGCATGGGCAAGTATTGACCAGGAGATATTGATATGGAGCATGTTATTTACGGGGTAAACGAATGGAAGAGGTGAACAGGTGGCTGCTGGCGGGACCGCCCTGGGTGGAGTACCGAGCACGCCTGGATCTGCTGGGGGAGCCGGAAGGTTCTTTGGGGGTAGTTGAAGCCCGCAGGGCCATGGTGGCGCACCCCCGGATACGGGACCTGGTCCGGGAGATGGGCGGATGGCCCGGGCCGGCGCTCAAAAACCACAGGAATGCCGGTCATCTCCTGCACAAACTATCCTTTCTGGCGGAAATCGGACTGAACAGGGACGACCCCGGTATGAAGCAGGTGGTCGAGCGTATCCTGAAGCTGCGGTCGCGGCAGGGTCCTTTCCAGGTGAAGGTAAACATCAACCCCCGCTATGGCGGCACGGGCATGGACCAGTATGTATGGATGCTCTGTGACGCCCCTCTGGTCGTCTATTCACTTCTAAAACTTGGTTCCGGGAACGAGAGGGGGTCATCGCTGCCCGGGAATATATGGTGGGTCTGGTGCGCGGGAACGGCTGGCCCTGCGCGGCGTCACCAGAATTGGGCGGATTCCGGGGCCCGGGCCGTAAGGACGATCCCTGCCCCTTTGCCAACCTGTTGATGCTGAAGGCGGTCAGCCAGGTTCCCGCCCGGCATGATAGTGAAGCCGCTCATACCGGCGCCGAGGCGCTGCTGACCCTGTGGGAGCAGCGCCGGAAGAGGCGGCCCTACCTGTTCGCCATGGGTACGGACTTCGCCAAGCTCAAGGTCCCCCATGTATGGTACGACATCCTGCACGTGACCGAAGTGCTGTCCAGCTTTGTCTGGCTGAGGGATGATCCACGGCTGGCAGCGATGGTGGAGATCGTCAAGGCAAAGGCCGGCGATGACGGGCGCTTTATATCTGAGTCGGTATGGATGGCATGGAAAGACTGGGATTTCGGCCAGAAGCGAGAGCCGTCGCCCTGGTTGACATTCTCGGCGAGACGTATGCTGGCCAGGGCAAGGAGACCCATATGAGACTGCTGCCGGCTCTGCTGCTCATATTGTTGGCGCTACCGGGGTGCGGCGGTGACTCCGCGCCGGTCAGTCTGAACGAGATACCTATCGAGCCCGGGTTGACGGTCTACGAGGGAGCGGAGGAGACCGCGCTCGACAATGCTATCATGGCCACCGAGAGTGCCTTCGGGGTCGATCCGAAGAAAGCCGAGATACAGTATCTCTGGATGCCGGAAACCGTTAATCGGGAACAGGTTGACCGGTTCTATCGGTCGGCGTTGGCCGAGGGAGGCTGGGACATGGATGATGCGGCAGCGCCCGGCATGGGCCGCTGGAAACGGAACAGCAGCGCCGGCCAACAGGTCCTGGTACTGAATGCCGTGCCGGTAACCTCCGGAGACGGACACATAATGATAATCATACTGGCGGAGGAGGCATAATTGGGCCCGTGTACACGGAGTAGGGAGCCGCGGGTTTGATGAGGAATTAAAGAACAGATAAAGTATCACTCGGAAACTAAATACTGGTCGGGTGCCCAAAAAAGGGAGAATAGGGAAGCCGGTGTGAGTCCGGCGCGGGCCCGCCGCTGTAACCGGAATAATCCACCTTCGTCGGACTATGGATATGGTCCGATATTGGGGTGAAGGCTCAACGGAAGCCACTGGGTTGAACCAGCCCGGGAAGGCCATGAGCCGGATCCGGAAGCCAGAAGACCTGCCCGGCCGTGTCGGTAAGCCGCTCTTCGAGGATGCGAGAGGGCCGGCCTTTGGCCTGCTGCCCCCATGCTTTACGGCTGGGGGTTTTCTGCTTTTTTCGAGAGGGTGCTTACAGAAAGGATCAGAAGATGAAGACACCTCTGGAAAAAGCAAGAGCGGGGGAAAGCACCGCGGCGATGGAGCGGGCCGCTGCCGTTGAGGGGGTGGAGCTGGAGACGATCATGCGGGGGGTGGATTCGGGTGAGATAGTAGTCGTCGCCGGCAGCCGCGATGGCGTCAGGCCGGTCGCCATAGGCAAGGGTCTTCGTACCAAGGAGATCGGAAGAGCACACGTCTGAACTCCAGTCACATTCCTTTACCTCGTATGCCGTCTTCTGCT
>CAJVWY010000166.1 GCA_913009925.1 uncultured bacterium | reverse complement strand
CGAATATAATTCCTGTTTCACACTCGGTAAGTTCCCAATTTCACAACCCATGAGCTGAAAGGAGCGTTACGGTGCCTGAGACCAAGACACCACCGGATATCGACATCGCCCAGGCGGCGGAGATGAAAAATATCACTGACATCGCGGCGGAGGCCGGTATCCTCGAGGATGAGCTGGAACTTTACGGAAACTACAAGGCCAAGGTCGACTATATGAAGATCCTGGAGCGCCTCAAGGACGAACCCGACGGCAAGCTCATCGATGTCACCGCTATCACACCTACCCCCTGGGGCGAAGGCAAGACGGTAACCTCCCTGGGTCTGGCCCAGGCACTGAAGAAGATCGGCAAGAAGGTCTTCCTCTGCCTGCGCGAGCCATCGCTGGGCCCGGTATTCGGCATCAAGGGCGGGGCGGCTGGCGGCGGTTACGCCCAGGCGATTCCCATGGAAGACCTTAACCTGCACTTTACCGGCGACATCCACGCGGTCGGCGTAGCCAACAACCTGCTGGCAGCCATGATCGACACCCAGCTGATGGAAGGGCGCAACAAGCTCAACATCAACCCGCTGACAGTGAGCTGGCGCCGCGTAGTGGATATGAATGACAGGGCGCTCAGGCACATAGTCGCCGGCCTGGGCGGCTATCTTAACGGCACGCCCCGGGAGACCGGCTTCGATATCGCCGTGGCCTCTGAAGTGATGGCCATCCTGGCGCTGGCGACCGATCTCAAGGACCTGCGCGAGCGTATGGGCCGCATCGTCTTCGCCTACGACCGTGATGGCAATCCCCTGACGGCCGAGGATATCGGCGCCGCCGGCGCCATGACCGTGCTGATGAAAGACGCGTTAAAGCCCAATCTCATCCAGACTCTGGAGCACGGCCCGGTATTCATGCATGCAGGTCCCTTCGCCAATATCGCCCATGGCAACAACTCGGTGCTGGCTACCAAGGTGGCGCTCAAACTGGCCGACTACGTCGTCACCGAGTCCGGCTTCGGCGCCGATCTGGGGGCGGAGAAGTTCATGGACATCACCTGCCGTTACGGCGGTTTCAGCGCCGATGCCGTTAACATCACGGCTACCATTCGGGCGCTGAAGATGCACGGCTTCGGCCGCACCTGTACCCGCGAGGAACTGGAAAAGGAGAACCTGGAGAAGCTGGAGGAGGGTTGCCAGAACCTGGCCAAGCAGATAGAGAACATGAAGCAGTTCGGCATTCCGGTGGTGGTGACGGTGAACCGCTTCGCCGCGGATACCGACGCTGAAGTGGAGCTGGTACAGAAGAAAGCGCTGGAGTTCGGCGCTGAGGCCTGCAATCCCATCACCGTACACCGCGACGGCGGCGACGGCGGCATAGACGCCGCCAATGCCGTGGTGGAAGCCTGCGAGCGCGACAGCGACTTCCGGTTCCTGTATGCCGATGATGCTCCCATCAAGGAGAAGATCGAGACCATCGCCACCAGGATGTACGGCGCCGACGGCGTGGACTACATGCCCGAGGCGGAGCAGAAAATCGAGGCTTTCACCAAAGCGGGCTGGGACAAGCTGCCTATCTGCATGGCCAAGACGCACCTGTCGCTGTCCCACGATCCTATGCTCAAGAACCGGCCTGCCGGCTTCCGGGTGCCTATCCGTGACATCCGCCCCTCCATCGGCGCCGGTTTCCTCTACCCCATACTGGGCGCCATGAGCACCATGCCCGGCCTGCCGGAGCATCCGGCGGCGATGGATGTGGACATCGACGTGGAGACTGGCAGGATCAAGGGGCTGTTCTAGAAGGAGTTCCTATTAAAAGGCGGCGCCCGCAGGGCGCCGCCTTTTCCAATTTCCACACGGTATGATCAGGCCATCGCCTGGGCCTTCAGTTTCTCATACTCCTCAGCAGTGATCGCTCCCTGCTCCTTGAGCTTGTGAAGCCTCTCTATCTCCTGCGCGGGGGTGGTGCCGGCAAGCCGCTTCTGCTGCTGTTCGTATTGTTCAATGAGCTGTTTGTCCTGTTTCGTCATCCGGGGTCGGGCGATCATGTAGATCAGCACGCCGACGATGGGGAACACGACTATCAGCAGAGTCCATCCCGCCTTGGCCCAGCCGGAATGATCGGTGCGGCGGAAGTTGTCGGCGAAAACGGAGATGACCACCCAGATCCATATTACGAAAACGAATATCATGAGCATGGTCCAGAACAGGTTTAACAGCGGATATTCTTCCATTGATGCCTCCCGTGTCGGCGTTTTCATATCCATACCCTTAATCAGTACAATCAAACAGGAGGCGGCCGTCGGGCTTTCCCTGAATATTTCGTCTCTTCCCATGGCAGATGTATATAATTAATCATCATGAGCGTTGACCAAGAGCATACCGTAACCTTCCAGCCCGGCGATATCGTCTGCGAAGGGGTGCCCCACGAGGCAAACCTGCTGCGGGTGGCGCTGCTGGAGGGCGTGCACATCAACGCCTCCTGCGGCGGCACCGGGGGCTGCGGCAAGTGCAGGGTTTCCATAGAATCCGGGGATTACGAAGGTGGACGTTCCGCCAAACTCTCCGATGAGGATTTCAAGGCCGGACTCCGGCTGGCCTGCCGTGTCAAGGTCATGGGTGACCTTACCGTGACTATACCCGAGGAATCGCGCATGGGCGACGCTGTCGCCCTCATCCACGAGCGGCGGCCGGGACCGGGCCGGGTGCTCACCGCCCAGGACCTGGAGCAGCTGGTCGAGGGCTGGAGCGTCGATCCCGTAGTGCGCAAGTACCTGTTGAAGCTGACCGCGCCGGACGCGGCCAATAACATCAACGATCTGGACCGCCTCAAGCTGGGACTGAAGTCGCAGCATAAGTTAGAGGAAGTCTCGGTGGATTTCGAGGTCATCAAGGACCTGCCGTCAGCCCTGCGCGAACAGGACTGGTCGGTAACCGCTACCGTGGTGGAGACTTCACGTGGCCCCA
>CAJVWY010000165.1 GCA_913009925.1 uncultured bacterium | reverse complement strand
TGACTGACAGTATCTCGCTGTCCAGCTCCCTGAACAGGCGCGGCAGGAAGGTGCGGCCGCTGGGAACCTCCAGGTACAGGTTGTCGCCCGCCGCCACCGTCGCCTCCAGGCCGAATTTCTGTTTCAGCTCGCTGACCAGCACCCCGGTATCGGCCGCCTGCAGGGTGATGATATCGCCGCCCACTTCGTGCTTGAGCGCCCCGGGCGTATCCAGCGCCACGATGCGTCCTTTGTCGATGATGGCGATGCGGTCACAGTTCTCCGCCTCGTCCATGTAATGGGTGGTCAGGAAGACGGTGATGTCGTACCGGCGTCTCAGCTCCTGCAGGTGCTC
The DNA here is from genome assembly GCA_913009925.1 of uncultured bacterium. Taxonomy (GTDB): domain Bacteria; phylum Actinomycetota; class Thermoleophilia; order BMS3ABIN01; family BMS3ABIN01; genus BMS3ABIN01. The sequence goes on along the minus strand of CAJVWY010000165.1, from coordinate 2,613 downwards.
CCAGATGGCGTTGCGCGTCTGCGGGTCCAGCCCCAGGGTGGGCTCGTCCAGAAACAGGACATGAGGATAATGCATCAGGCCCCGGGCGATCTCCAGACGCCGCCGCATGCCGCCGGAGAAGGTCTCCACCCGGTCATCGGCCCGTGCCGTCAACTCCACCATGTCCAGCACGCTGGCGGCGCGCTCCGCCCGCTCCGACTTGGGCACGTTGTACAGCATGGCGTGGAAATGGAGGTTCTCACGGGCGGTGAGCTGTTCATCCAGGGTCGGGTCCTGGAAGACCAGGCCGATAGACTGGCGCACCGCGTCCTGCTGGCTGGCCACATCGTATCCGTTGAGCGTCGCCCGGCCCGAGGTCGGCTTGAGCAGGGTGCACAGCATGTTGATGGTGGTGGTCTTGCCGGCGCCGTTGGGACCCAGGAAGCCGAATATCTCCTTGTGACGCACTTCGAAGCTGACGTTATCCACAGCGACCAGATCACCGAAGCGGCGGCAGAGCTTCTCCACCCGTATGACCGGCTCGCCCTCACCCGCATTCCGCGTGGCGGCGGCGTCTCCGGCCGGAGCGCCCGTGGTCCCTTTCACCTGAGCCGCGCTCATTTATCCTCCCCCCGCGCCATCTTCTCGATTCGCGACAGCTTGGCCATCGCCCGGGATACGAACCCCGTCACCTGTTCGGCCTTCATCACCGACAGCGACCTCATCCCGTGCAGGTTGGAGAAGATCATCAGCTTGTCGCCGGGCCTGATATCCAGCTTCTGACGAGCGTCGGCGGGGATGACTATCTGTCCCCGCTCACCGACAGTGGCCGAGCCGAAGAACTCGGGCCCGTCCGGGGACTCCTGATTGTATGGCGCCGCCGCGCCCGCCTTTCCCCCCGCGCCTTTCTTCCGGTCTGTGTTTTCTGTCATAGGAACCGCCAGTTCGAGTGTATGTATGATTTATCATATTAGTTGAATTAATCCTGTATATCAATAAGCCCGCCCACCACGGAACCGGTAGTTTGGGGTAAGGGGGCGGAACCAAAGCCGCCAGCCGGAGAGGTTAGACAAAATACCTGCAAATATGCATGTTTAAAATACCAGCTAATAGGAAAAAACAAGATTGGAGAAACGAGAGAGGAGGTGTGAAAAATGACACTTGTCAGATGGACACCATTCAGAGAGTTGCGTGACATGCCCTATGAGATGAGCCGGTTGATACGCAGGCCGTTCGCCTCCCTGTTCGAGGAGCCTGTGGGCGGGCTGGAAACGGTGCCTCCGGTGGATATCTTTGCCAAGGGCGGCGATCTGGTGATCCGCATGGAGCTGCCGGGCGTGAAGGCGGAAAATCTGGACATCTCCCTTTGCGAGCATACCTTGTGCATTTCCGGTGAGCGCAAGGAGGAGACCGAGGTCAGCGAAGGCGATTATTACCGCCGTGAGCGTTCGTACGGCCGCTTCGAGAGGAGCCTGCCCGTGCCCGAGCGGGTGACCGAGGAGGACATCGACGCCGTCTATGAGGACGGCATCCTGGAGGTGACGGTCAAGGGAGCCGCCGAGACAGCGCCGGCCAAGCACATCGAGGTGAAAACCGCCGGGGAAAAGGGAGCCAGGAAGGTCGAGGCCCGCACGGGCGGCGGGGAATAGGCGGTGACGGCATAGGGGGGGCAACGGATGGGAACGAGCAGTTCCCATCCAGCTTATTTTGGTATCAGCGGCTGGTCCGTGGATGAAAGCAGCATGAAGACCTCGCTCAGGTGCTCCAGTGTCACCATCCCCAGCAGCCGCCCGTCCTCCACCACCGGCACGGCCTTTATCCGGCTCTGGTTTATCTTTTCGTACACTTCCGAGAACTTGGCCCCGGCGGAGACCACCGGGAACGATTTCTCCATCGCCTCGGCCACTCTTCCGTCCGGCCCCAAACGGTCCAGCCCGGAGAGCAGACCTGTCCGGGTCAATACACCCACCAACTCACCGTCCCTGAGCACGGGAAAGTCCTCCTGGAAGGAATGAAGCGCCAGGGAGACCACTTCGCGCAGCGGCTGGTCCGGTGACAGCACCTTCACCTGCCCGGTGATGGCGTCGGCCACCTTCAACCGGGACAGGACCATCTTCATCTCGGTCTGCGCACCCTCCTGCTCAGCCCCCATATAGATGAAGATGGCGATGAGTATCCATATCCAGGCGCCCAGCAGCAGGCCGGCTATCCCCAGGATAAAGGCGAATACCTGCCCGGTGGTGACCGCCAGACGCGTCGCCTTCAGGTAGGGCATACGCTGGGCCAGTATGCTCCTGAGCACCCGGCCGCCGTCCAGGGGAAAAGCCGGGATCAGGTTGAAAACGGACAACATCACGTTGATGAACAGCAGATAGACCACGGCGCCCTGCACGCTGATACCGAAGATGAGGTCCAGGAACGTTTCCTCGGGCCACATGGCCCCCTTGCCGGGCACCAGCACCAGCACCACCGCCAGGAGGGCGGCGATAACCAGGTTGCTGGCGGGGCCCACCAGCGACACCCACATCTCCTTGCGCGGATCGTCCGGCATTTTCTTGAGCAGGGACAGGCCGCCGATGGGCAGCAGGGTGATGCTCGTCACCTCGGCGCCGTAATGCTGTGCCATTCGCGAAT
>CAJVWY010000164.1 GCA_913009925.1 uncultured bacterium | reverse complement strand
CCTGCGGACCGCCTGGGCCAGGCTCTCCCGGCAGTCGCCCATGTTGCATCCCAGCGACAGGTATACGGCGCCCATGCGCTTACAGCCCCCCGCCCCGCTGCCGGCGCCGCTCCAGCAGGACCGCCACCTCACTCACCCGGCAGGGCATGGGCGCCGCCGGCTTGGCCACGCGTACGGTCACCACCTCCACCCGGGGAAAGCCCGCGAGAACCGCCTCCGCCGTGGCCGACGCCAGCCGCTCCAGAAGATCGAAGCTCTGTGCCGTCGCCACCTCGGTCACACAACCGGCGACCTTCGCGTAATCGACCGTATCGCCGACATCGTCGCTGTCTACCGCCGGACAGTCCGCCAGAGTCAGTTGCAGGTCGAAGCGGAACACCTGCCCCGACTGCTTCTCCCCGGGCAGCAACCCGTGATGAGCGAAGACCTCCAGCCCCTCGATGACGATCTCTGCGGATCTGTCCGTCCCGCCATTCACTTCATACTCCTTTGCCATCTGTGCCACCGGCGGCATCGCCGGCGGCCAGCCCGATGCCCGCTGCCACCTGCAGCGCCTGCCGGTTCTCCGCCACATCGTGGACGCGGAAGATACGTGCGCCCCTCTCCAGAGCGCAGACGTTGGCGGCGATGGTCCCCGGCAGCCTGTCCCCAGCCTGCTTGCCGGCGATCATGCCGATGAAGCTCTTGCGGGAGACGCCTACCAGCAACGGCCGCCCCAGACTGAGAAAGGAATCCAGATGATTCAGCAGAGTCAGGTTATGCTCCAGGTCCTTGCCAAAACCGATGCCCGGATCGATGATGATATTCCCGCGGGCGATTCCCCGCGCCACCGCCCATTCTATCCTCTGGTGAAAGAATTCTATCAGCTCGCCGACCACGTCCCGGTACCGGGGGTGTCGCTGCATATCCCGCGGCGTACCCTGCATGTGCATCAGGCACAGGGGGCATCCGTGGTCGGCCGCCACCGCCGCCATCTTCCTGTCACCGGCAAGAGCCGTGACATCGTTGATCATGGCGGCCCCCGCCTGAAGCGCTTCCCGGGCTACTTTCGCCTTGGAGGTATCGATAGACACCGGGACATCCAGTTCTGATGCTATCTTCTCGACGACCGGCAGGACCCGGGCAAGCTCCTCCCTTTCGCCTACGGCGTCAGCGCCCGGGCGCGTCGACTCGCCGCCGACGTCTATGATACCGGCGCCCTCCGCCGCCATCCTGGCTGCCTGCGCCAGCGCGGCCCCGGTATCCAGATGCCTGCCGCCATCGTGGAACGAGTCCGGAGTGATGTTGAGGATGCCCATCACCTTCCAGGGCTCCTCACCGATAGCGGTCGGCAGAGCGGCGCCGGCGGGTGTCCGTTGATGATTGCGCGAACACCACCGCAGCCGCTCCCCCAGATCCGCCAGCTCACCGCCATGGAGTGCCAGTTTATCCGCCAGCTCATCCAGCAGGGCCGGTGAACCCATAACCAGCGCCCCGCCTTCGCCGCCCTCAAGCGAATAGGCTGCCGCCGGCAGAGCGGCGTCACCACCCAGCGACAGGGCTTCCTGTTTGAGAATGTTGGCCATGCGGGGCGACAGGCCGGAGACCCGGGCCATCTGTCCCGGAACCCTCGGCGCCATGAGTTCGATCCCCTGTTCAGCCACCCCCAGACGCCGCATGAGTACGACGGCTTCAGCCGGTGATGATACGTCGATGATGTATGGAGTCGGTTTCACGGGAACAGGCCGGTTTTTCTGAAAATCAGGTCTATTCTACCGGAAAACCGGGACAAGGGAGGCGGGCGGACCGCGGCAGGCGAAACCATGCCCCGGGAGCTAGATGTCGCTCCTGGCATTGATGACCGACAGTACCTCCGCCCGGGTGGCGGCGTTACTGCGGAAGATACCGCGGACAGCCGAGGTAACCGTCTGCGTCCCCGGGCTGCGGATGCCGCGCATGGACATGCACAGATGTTCGGCGGCTACCAGCACCATCACTCCCAGGGGCTGAAGCGCCTCCACCATGGAGTCGGCGATGGTCGAGGTCATACGCTCCTGCAGCTGCGGCCGTCGGGAAACGACCTGGACCAGCCGGCTCAATTTCGAGAGGCCGGTGATCATACCGCCTTCGCTGGGGATATAGGCGACGTGCGCCATGCCGAAGAAAGGCAACAGGTGATGCTCACACATGGAGAAGAAAGAGATGTCCTTGAGCAGCACCATCTCCTGGTGGCGGTCCGACGGCATGGGTTCCAGGATCGAGGCAGGCTCCACCTTAAGCCCGGACAGGACATCTTCATACATCGACGCCACTCTGGCGGGGGTGTTCTTCAGGCCTTCCCTGTCGGCATCCTCGCCGATACCCTCGAGGATGAGGCGGGCGCCGTTCCTTATCTTCTCCAGGTCCATGGAGAGGATCAGCTGTTGATCCCGCCGGAGTCATCTCCCGGCTCCAGCGCGCGGGTATAGGAGGGCGCCTCTAGCGGTGGTTCGCCGGAGATGGCCTCGTCCGACGCTTCCCGCTTCTTCTTCTTCTCTTCTTTCAACGATTTCTTCTCTCCGGCTTTGCGGGCCCGCTCGGCGTCCTTCTCCCGGAAGACGTCTTCCGGGGGCACACCGTCCAGCAGCTGCTCGAACTCCTCTTTCTCCAGCGTCTCGCGCTCCACCAGGATCTTGGTGATGATATCCAGCTGTTCCTTGTGTTCAGTGAGGACCTGCCGCGCCCTGTCGTGGGCATCCTCGATGATGCGCTTGATCTCGGCGTCGATCTCCTGCGCGATCTCGTCGCTGTAATCCGGTTCCTGGCTGAACTCGCGGCCGAGGAACGGCTGGGCGTGGTTGTGGCCGAAGGTGCGCGGCCCCAGCTTTTCGCTCATGCCGTAGCGCATGATCATCTGCTTGGCTATCTCCGTGGCCTGCTGCAGGTCATTGGAGGCTCCCGTGGTTATCTCCTTGAACTGGATCTCCTCAGCGGTGCGGCCGCCCAGCGTGCTGGCCAGCCGGTCCT
>CAJVWY010000163.1 GCA_913009925.1 uncultured bacterium | reverse complement strand
TTACAGGGCATGAGCGCGATTTTTTCCAGGCTCATGGTCAGCAGCAGTGTTTCACAATCCATGCGCGCGGCGGCCAGGGTGGCCTCACAACCGGCGTGCCCGCCGCCGACGATGACGACATCAAAATCCCTGCCGGCTGCCGATGGACGCATCATGACTTGATAAAAAGGTTATATGTGGTACATATCGCCGCTGTCAACAGCCTTCTCCCACTGTCCTGATGGTCACCGGGCGTTGCCTGCGGGTGGAGATGCGGGAGCATAAATTACCAACAAGTATAGGGTAGGATATCAAGTTCCCGGGCACCGGCGGCGCGGTCCCGGCCCCGGCGGCGTTGGCCCCGGCGATGATTCCCAGAGCCGCCGCCTCCACGTAATTGCAGCTGCCGGCGAACCTGCCGGCGGCGAACAGACCACTGACTGCCGCTGACTGCAGGTCAGGGCCCACCTGTCCGGCAGCGAGGCACAGATGGCTTACGGAAAAGGACGGACGTGAGATCCAGGCGTCATCCCGGCGCAGGCGCGAGCGCAGTTCGTCGAGCTGGGACGCGGCAGGGCCGGTGATCTCCAGGCCGTAACCATAGACCTCATCCAGCTGGGCGCCGTCCACCGGGAACCCGCAGACCTTTCTCCCGGAACCGGACACCAGCAGGGACGCCGGCATGCGGGGAGAGGTGGCGGCATCGATACGCACCATTTCCAGGCCCAGATCCCGCAGGCATCGGGGAAGGGCGACGGCGGGTATCTCCCCCAGCCGTCCGCCTGGCCGGGTGGCGCCGCCGACGCTGACCTTCCCTTCGCAGAAAGTACCCGCGGCCAGGACGATGGATCTGCAATGAAACTCCTCTTCAAGCGCCGTCGTCACCGACCAGCCCTTTCCCTGCGGTCGGATGGAAGTCACCAGCGCCTGGCGGAAATCCAGGCTCTCGCCGGTCTCCAGTGCCTGTTTATAACTCAGGCCCAGTTGGCGCCTGTCGGCCAGCAGCACCCCGCCGCCGGCGTTGGCGGACACACCTTCCTCCTCCAGCAGAAACGGCAAGGCTCCCCCGAGGTCCCCTATCTCCGCCAGAAGGATGTGACGGGGATCGTCAAAGCCATCGGCCAGGATGGGGTTGGCGGGCGGGAATCCGGCCGTATCCAGGCTGATGGTGAGACACAAGGTGCGGGCGCCGCCGCCGGCGGCGGCCAGCGAGGCCTCAGCCCCGGCGGGGCCGGCGCCTACAACGATTACATCATAAGTACTGTCCTGCATTTCGCCATGGTCGGCCAAGTCGCAGCTCCCTATTTGCCGATGCAGAAATCCCGGAAGATGATGTCCAGCAGGTCATCGACTGTCTCCTCTCCGGTGATCTCTCCCAGGCAGGCAACGGCGGCCCGCAACTCTTCGGCAATGACCTCTTCGCCCAGGCCCACCCTCAAGCCCTGCCGGGCCCGCTCCAGGGACCGGAGTGAATCTTCCAGCAAATGTTTATGGCGTTCATGGCTGACGATGGGCCCTTCCAGGGGCGGCAGGCCGCCTGCCAGGATCAGGGCGGCTATCCGGTCCCGTAGCTGTGAGAGGCCCTGCCGGGTCAGCGCCGACACCAGCACCGGTTCACCGGAGAGGAGGCCCTGGTTGAAGCGAGGCTGCTGTCCCCTGAACTTGTCGCATTTGTTCAGGACGAAGATGGCCCGTTCCGGGGGAACGGATGTGATCAGTGCCCGGTCCTGGTCGTCTTCACGCTCGCTGCCATCGAACAGGCAGAGCACCAGATCCGCCTCCCTGATGGCACGGTAACTGCGCTCAACGCCTATCTGTTCGACCTCGTCGCCGGCCGGCCTGAGCCCCGCCGTATCTATCAGCCTCAGGGGGATGCCCTGGATGTTGATGATCTCCTCGATGGTATCCCGCGTGGTCCCCGGCACCTCAGTGACTATCGCCCGTTCGCGCATTAGCAGGGAATTGAGCAGGCTGGACTTGCCCACGTTGGGCTTGCCGACTATGGCGGTGCGGACGCCTTCACTCAGCACGCGACCGACGAAGGCCGACTCGATGAGATCACCGAGCCTGGCGGCGGCTACCCCCAGCTCCTTTTCCAGCGCCCCCCTGTCGATCTCCTCGACGTCTTCGTCGGCGAAATCGATGGCCGCTTCCACCAGGGCCATGCTCTCCAGGATCGAGACGCGGATCTCTGCTATCTCTCGCGACAGCGACCCGTCCAGCTGGGACATGGCCATCTTGAGACCGGCCTCGGTCCTGGCGGAAACGATCTGGGCCACGCTTTCCGCCTGCACCAGATCGATGCGTCCGTTGAGGAAGGCCCGGCGGGTGAACTCCCCCGGGGTGGCCAGCCCGGCGCCCCGGTCGAGCAGCAGCGACAGTATCCGCTGTTGGGCCACCGGACCCCCGTGACAGTTGATCTCGACGATATCCTCGCGGGTATAGGTGGCCGGCGCCCGCATAACCGACACCAGCACTTCATCGATCCGCGTGCCGGTATCGGGGTCGGTGATAGCTCCGTAATGAAGGGTATGGCTGCCGGCTTCCGCCAGGGAGGCGCCGCTGTTGCTCTGGAAGAGGTCTTCACAGATGCGGATTGCCCCGGGCCCTGTAAGCCGGACGATACCTATGGCCCCGGTCCCCAGGGAGGTGGAGATGGCCGCGATTGTCGGCAACTGCTGCATGCAGCGTATTATAGCAAGGCGGGGGCACGGGCCCGCGGTTATGCCCGCGTGGCCGTTAATGGTTAAAATAAGCCGCAATATGTAAATCAACGAGGGAAGACCATGTCCAAAGAAAAAGACCCCGCGCCCTTCCGCTTCTCACCCAGGCCCAACCAGGCCCACAAGATAGAATGGCGCCCGTGGGGAGAAGATGCCTTCCGGCTGGCCCGGGAACAGAACAAACCTGTATTCCTTTCCATCTCCGCCGTCTGGTGCCACTGGTGCCATGTCATGGACGAGACCAACCTCTCCGACGAAGAGACCATCGCCTTCATCAACCACAACTTCGTGCCGGTACGGGTGGACAGCGACC
>CAJVWY010000162.1 GCA_913009925.1 uncultured bacterium | reverse complement strand
CGCCGCCGTTGAGCAGCCCGCCCCAGGCCCATGAGCCGAAGACCGGATAGATAAACGCGCAGATAAACACGCTGTAGACGAGATAGGCTTTGAACTTGGTTCGCTCCGCCATGGCGCCGGACACGATCGTGGCCGCCGTCCCCGCAAAGACCGTCTGAAAGATGAGGAAGGTGAAGTTCCAGTCAGGGCCCGCCCAGTCGACCCCGGATAACGCGAAATCCGTCGTTCCGAAGAAGCCGTTGGTTACGCCAAACATAAGACCGAACCCGACTATGAAGAAGGCGATGCTGCCGATGGAGAAATCCAGCAGGTTCTTCATGATGATGTTGACCGAGTTCTTGGCTCGCGTGAAGCCGGCTTCCACCATGGCAAAACCAGCCTGCATGAAAAAGACCAGGAATGCCGCAACGCAGGTCCAGACAATATCGATGTTGGCCTGGAGCTGCGTCAGAGCTTCACTTGTTGATTGCATATCCGCCATAAGGTGTCACCTCCGGTGACTTAGCTTGATGTTATTTTTCTTTTATACAGCAACGTTGCTGTACCAAGTCTAGGCGGCGCCGACACCTGTTTCTTTATACAGTTGTTTAATATCCACGCCTTTTTTTTATCCCGTGGTCATCCCGTCTATCACAACTGATAAAGGCGTCTGCTGGTGAGTTGTCCAAAAGTATAATAAGGCAAGCCGGCCAAGGGAGGTCTGCCGCCCTGCTGTCAGGCGTCGCGCACTGCCCAGGCGGAGAAATAGGCGCCCCGTTTCTGGCCGATGCCCACGGCTCCTTTCGTCAGGTAGAGCGCCCAGGCCCAGTCGGGTTCGTACATGCTGGTGGTCGACGACCAGTATCCATCCTGGACATCGTCGAAAGGGTGATCAGCCGGCAATGCCGGACTATGCCGTCCCAGGTCCACCAGCGATTCCAGCTCGTTGATGTTGGGAAGCCGCCAGCCGCCGCCGGCCGCAGTGCCCGCAGTGTTGAGCCCCGCCACCCAAGACAGCGCCTCCTCCCAGGTAATCGGCCCACCGGCACTGTCCGCCGCCCTCATCCATCCCAGGCCCGTGAGCCGGTCGACCACCATGTCTCCGGCAAGCTCGAAGCGGGGTTCCGGCCATGGCCCGCCACGACGGTGTTCACCGTCCTGTCCCGTGCCGGCGCAGGGAATCTCACCGCCATCCTGATGGAAGCAGCGGACCTGTCCGGTGGCGGGCAACAAGCCGTTGCCCTCGCCCCGCACCGGCCATACCAGGAAGTACTGGCCTTTGCCGCCATAGAAGGTGCGGGCACCCTCCATATGTACATACCAGGCGTACGCGTAGTTCATGGCCGCCGTCGATGAGGTCCAGTACCAGTTGAGCACCACGTTGTGGAATGGGTGCCCTGCGGGCAAGGCGGGGTTTTTCTCCTGGTGGCTGAGGAGGCTGCGCAGCTCGCGGCGGTTGGGCAGACGCCAGTCGGAACAGCCCAGCGCCTTCTCGACGTTCATGTGCCCGATGAAGTCCAGAGACTCCTGCCAGGAGAGGGGAAACCCGGCCGGGTCGGCGTCGCGGGCCCAAACCAGGCCGGTCAGGTTGTCCCGCACCATGCCACCATCCGGGCCGTCCTCCAGTTCGAAGCGGAGCGCCGGCCAGGGGTCGCCCTTGCGGAGCTCCCCATCCTGCCCACTGCCCGCGCAGGGAACCTCTCTGCCTGATGTGTCATGGCAGGTCAACTGGCCTGTCTGGAGATAGCCGTGGGTCATGTCTCGATATTCTATATCAGCCCCTGCCCGTTTACAGCAACGCGACAAGACGCTCACCGTTTCTGATACAATGAAGTGGTTATATTTCATCCACTTAGGGGTGTCTCATGAGATTGACCAGACAGGAAGATTACGCCATGCGGGCCGTGCTTTACCTGGCCACTTCGCCGCTGGCTACCAACAACGAGATAGCCAAGGCGCAGGACATCCCCCTGGAGTACCTGATCAAGATAATGCAGTCCCTGGCCGAAGCGGGGATCGTCTCCACGAAACGTGGCGCCGGTGGCGGTGTCTCCCTGGCGCTGCCGCCGGATAAGATCACCCTGCTGAACGTGATCCAGGCGGTAAGCGGACCATTGGCCATAAACCGCTGCTTCTCCAATCCCGGTGAATGCTCACGCGAGGGGACCTGCTCCATTCACGATGAACTGGCCGGGGTACAGGAGGAGATCGCCAAGGTTCTCGCCAGGACCAATTTCGCGCGTCTTGCCAGGGCCGAGGCAAAAATAAGTAGATGTTTATAGTCCACTATTTGCGGGTAGGAAACGATTGAAATCCAGTGCCCCGGCGGCATTGGTTGTCGAATATTTTAGAGCCTACATCTGGAAGGAGAAACAATGTCCGAAACCACCACCGACACGCTGGAACAGCATATCGCCAATAACATCAGCGGCGAGACCTGGGAAGTGGTCCATTACCTGGCCATGGCCCTCAAGGCCGACAACGAGGGCAAGACCGAGGTGGCCCGTACCCTCCGCTACATTGCGATGGAGGAAGCCGCCCACGGCGCCCGTTTCAAGTACCTGGCCGGGGAGGTCGGGGACCTCAGGGAGGAGATCGAGAAGATGCTCGCCGGTGAGGAGGGCGCGTTCGATGGTAAGCACGAAGGTATGAAACAGGCGGAGGCGGCGGGCAACAAGGAGGTCGCCTCCTTCTTCGACACAGCCGCCCATGACGAGGGACGTCACGCGGCCATGCTGCGCGACCTTCTTGGCAGGTATTTCTGACAATAAAAGTGCCCTTGATGACGGAAAAAGATCAATTGAAGAACTGGCGATGCCCCGGTGTACACCGGGGCATCGAGACCCAGCCCTGCCCCCGGTGCGGCGAAGATGTCGAGTATTTCCCCTCGGACAGGGAGATCACCTGCACCGCCTGCGGTGACTTTGTGCTGCGCATCTCCTCCTCATGCCTATCCCACTGTCCCTCCAAACAGTCCTCCTGCTCCCGCCATATGGTCCGTCAGCAAGTACTTCCCCGGACGGATGCCGGCGGGGACAGCGACCC
>CAJVWY010000161.1 GCA_913009925.1 uncultured bacterium | reverse complement strand
GCAGCATGAAGATGCTGGTGAGTGACTCCATAAACGAGGACACCAAGATACTCATATACCGGGAGATAGACGAGCGCCTGGGCAAGATAGCGCCCTTCCTGCGTTATGACAGGGATCCGTACATCGCTTTGGTGGACGGCCGTCTGTACTGGATACAGGATGCCTATACCACAACGGACAATTATCCCTATTCACAGCCGTCGAAGGCGGGCTACAACTATATACGCAACTCGGTGAAGATAGTGGTGGATGCCTACAACGGTGATGTCACCCTCTACGCGGTAGATGAGGAGGACCCCATACTCCAGACCTACAGCAGGATATTCCCCGGCCTGTTCACTCCGGCCGACCAGATTCCAGAGGGTATCAGGGACCACTTCCGTTATCCGGAGGACCTGTTCCGGGTTCAGGCTGAAATGTACACCACTTATCATATGACCAACCCGCAGGTCTTCTACAACAAGGAGGACCAGTGGAGCGTGCCGCGGGTGCAGTCTGGCGGAAAAGCAGCCCTGATGGACCCGTATTACGTCATCATGGGCCTGCCTGGTGAAGAGGAAGAACAGTTCATGCTGATGCTCCCCTTCACCCCCAGCACCAAGGACAATATGATCTCCTGGATGGCGGCAAAGTCCGATCCGGAGAATTACGGCGAGCGCATCGTCTTCAAGTTTCCCAAGGAGAAGCTGGTGTTCGGGCCGATGCAGATCCAGGCGCGTATCAACCAGGATCCGGAGATATCACGACAATTGTCCCTGTGGGCTCAGCGGGGAAGCCAGGTGATCCACGGCAATCTGCTGGTGATCCCCGTGGACCAGTCCATCCTGTATGTGGAGCCCCTGTACCTGCAGGCGGAACAGGGGCAGATCCCCGAACTGAAGCGGGTCACTGTGGCTTACGGCAGCCGGATAGCCATGGATGAAGATCTGGCTTCCGCCCTTGAGAGTATATTCGCGGCCCCGGTGAGCGGCGCGCCGGTGGCGACGCCGGCGGAAGGCGAAGCCCCGGCCGGGGAGGCGGCAGCGGCCGAGTCATCCGGAAAGAGCCTACAGGAGCTGGCAGCCATAGCCCAGGACCATTACAACCGGGCCATCGAAGCGCAGAAACGGGGGGACTGGGCCGGCTATGGTGCCGAACTGAAGCAGTTGGCGAATATCCTGGAGCAGATGCAGGCGCAGAAAAGCCCCGAGTGATCTTCGGCTTCGCGTCAGGGTCCACACTGTTTCCCGGTTTCCGTCTCATCGTACTCGGCAGCTTCCTTCACTACCTTTCCTCCACTTTGCCGGAAAGCCCTGCCGCAACCTTGAACCTCTCGGGGCTTCTTATATTTATATCGACAATTCCCCCCGATTTTCTACTGGGGAAAACCCTTATCATTCAAGTTTCAGGTAAGGACGGGTCTATCTGTGACCTGTACGGCCGTTGGCGAACTCACAAACGAGTCCCAAGTGAGGCTTGCTGACATTCAAAGCTTTATCCGGTCAAACTGCCGGAGAGAGTTATCAGCCCTTCTCGCTCTTGGGACTCACTTATATTATAACTCCAGACCCGGTTTTCTTAAACATGTTTATCACCGTCCAATGTATAAAGGAACGGCGGGAAGTATGGAGAAATTGTCGAGAACCGGCGCAGAGGGCGCTCATTGACCAACCGGAATATATCACTTAACAACAGCCCGGCGGCGGGACGGAGCCTGGCCAGCGCCGCCATGATCGTCATGGCGGCCACGGCATTGTCACGCGTCTTCGGATATGTGCGTGAGATCGCCGCCGCCGCCTACTTCGGAGTCGGTGCGGAGAAAAGCGCCTTCGATGTGGCTTTCCTGGTGCCATCCACCTTCCAGATACTGGTGGCGCAGGCGGCGCTGAGTGCTGCGCTCATCCCCGTGTTCGCCGGTCTTCTGGAGAAGGACAGGAGCGATGAGGCCTGGCTGGTGGCGCGAACCGTCTTCACCCTGGCGATAGCGGTGTTGGGAGTCGTTGTCGCCGCCTTCATCGCCTTCGCGCCGCAGATAATGCCCCTGTTCGCGCCGGGCTATCGCGGTGACGCCGCCATGATGGCTGACATCGTCAGTATGTCACGCCTGCTGTTTCCCATCATCCTGCTGCTGTCCATCACCGGCATAGTCGCCTCCATCCTCAACTCCTATGAGCACTTCACCCTGCCGGCCATCGCGCCGGTGTTCTGGAACTCGGTGATAATCCTCGCCATTGTTTTCGGCAGCGGAAGGTTCGGCATCCAGGCGCTGGCCTGGGGCGTGCTGCTGGGGACGGTGGTGCAGCTGGCGGTACAGCTACCCTGGCTCCGGGGACGGGGAGGGAGGCTGGGGTTCAGCTTCGCCTGGCGTAACCCTTACGTGCGCCAGGTGGGCCTGCTGATACTGCCGGTGAGCCTCAGCCTGGGGCTGATCAACCTCAACGGGGTCATCGATGTGCAGTTCGCCTCCTATCTGGGCAAGGGAGGTGTAGCGGCGATGAACTTCGCTTTCCGTCTCTACCAACTACCCGAAGCGCTGTTCGCCATCGCCGTGGGCACGGTTCTGTTTCCGACCCTGTCCAAGCTGGCGGCGCGGGATGATCTTTCAGCATTCCGCGACACCATCAACAAGGGCATCAGAGTCATCTTCTTCCTGCTTATCCCGATTACCGCATTTATCCTGGTTCTTTCCGAACCCCTGGTAAGGCTGGTATACCAGCATGGGGAGTTCGTCGCGGCGGATACGCGGCTGGTGGCCTCGACTCTGTTCTTCTTCACCTTCGGCAGCGCTTTCAGCGGTGGCAGCACGCTGCTCACCCGTGGCTTCTTCTCGCTGGAACGTCCCTGGATACCGACGTTGCTGGCCCTGGTCAACCTGGGTCTGAATGCCCTTTTCAACTGGGTCTTTATCGGCTGGTACGGTCTGGGCGGTATTGCTCTTTCCACTTCGGTTGTGTCCATCCTCACTTTCCTGGCGCTGTTCTTCATGTTGCGCCGCAAGGTTGACCGGCTGGGCGGGTCAGCCATTATCCGCACGGTGACGACCACCTTATTGTTCGCGACGGCGGCCGCAGCCGCGG
>CAJVWY010000160.1 GCA_913009925.1 uncultured bacterium | reverse complement strand
AAAGCTTGGCGCGGCGGACATCGCCGATGCTGATGACCTCGATCTTGCTTATCTTGGGGGAATGAACCGGAAACGTCCGCTCGACGCCTACGCCGAATGAATGTTTACGGACGGTGAAGGTCTCCCGCGCACCCTCACCCTGGCGCTTGATCACCGTTCCCTGGAACACCTGCAGACGGCTGCGGCTTCCCTCGATCACCTGGAAATGGACCTTCACGGTATCCCCGGCCTTGAATTGGGGAATCCCCTTGCGAAGCTGTTTCTCTTCGAGTCTGGCTATGGTCTGGTTCATGACTTCTCCCTGCTGGGAAAAACCGCCTCTTCGGCCCGGTAACGCCGGATGCAGCTAGTTTCCCTGATACAACAGTGCTAGGTTGGAAATTGTAGAGGTTATGGGCTTAAAAAGCAACACTGGCAGGGCCCCTGAGAAACCTATCGCTGATGCTCACGCCGCCATTTCTCTATCTCGGCGTGATTCCCGGATAGCAGCACCTCGGGGACCTTCCAGCCGCGGAAATCCGCCGGTTTTGTGTAATGGGGATATTCGAGACCGCCGCCCAGTTCCTCCGAGAATGACTCATAGACGGCGCTCTCCTCGCTGCCAAGCGCTCCCGGCAGCCGGCGCGCCAGAGCGTCAACCAGCACCATGGCCGGCAGCTCCCCTCCACTCACCACATAGTCGCCGATGGATATCTCCCCGGTGACCATGTGCTCGCTGACCCTCTCATCGAAGCCCTCGTAGCGTCCACACAGCAGTCCGAACTCCGGTAGCCGCTCCAGTTCGGTCAACAGGCCGCTGTCCAGCCGCTGTCCCCGCGGCGATAGCAGGAAAAGCGGTCGCTCATCCCGCGCCCGGTCGCAGGGAGTACGGTACACGGCCTCCAGCGCGGCACAGACCACGTCGGCGCGCAGCACCATGCCGGCGCCGCCACCGCATGGGGTATCATCCACCTGTCCGTGTCTGAGCGGTGTGTACTCCCGGTAGTCGAACAGGCGCGCTGTGAGGCTTCCCGCCTGTACGACATTGCTGAGATGGCGCTGCTGGAAGAACCAGTTGAACCATTGGGGAAAAAGAGTGAAGATATCGATACGCAATGCGTTACTCCAGGAAATTTTCCGGTATCTCGATGCGCTGCCGCTCCAGGTCCACCGAAAGGATTACCTCTTTGACGAAGGGGATGGCGAAATCATCTCCGCCCCCTTCCGGTTCCACCTCCAGGAATGCATTGGCCCGGGACTCTGCCAGTTTTACCACGATGCCGACCAGCCGTTCACCGGCGTACACCGTACATCCCTCCAGCTGGAACCCGTAATAGGATCCGTCCTCCGGCATCGCCAGTTCTGACGCAGTTATATACAGCATCCGGCCGTTGAGTTCCCGCGCCTGCTCCCGGGTCGTGTAGCCCTCGAGCCTGATGAGCGGTCCCTTGGCTGATTTCCGGCCGGAGGCGACCTTCACCGGCTGCTTCGTTCCCTCCCCGGGCTGGGATATAAACAGCTCCGAACCGCGGGCAAAACGCTCGTCCCGGTCGGTGAGCGAGCGTACCAACACCTCACCTCCGGTCCCATGCGGCCGGCCGATGCGGCCTACGGCTATCCATTCAGGAACGTTCTTCATCCGGTCTGACGATGAGGCATTCCCGCCACCGCCCCCATCCGGGCCGAAGGTCAGTCAACGATCTCCACTATGGCCCTCTTGCCGTTCTTGACGGCGCTGGCTTTGACGATGGTCCTCAGGGCACGGGCGATGCGGCCCTGCTTGCCGATAACCTTGCCGATATCATCCTTGGCCACTGTGAGCTCCAGGACGACAGTCGTTTCCGTTTCAGTCTCATGAACCCTTACATCTTCAGGATGGTCAACCAGAGACTTTGCCAGGTATTCGAGTAAGTCTCTCACTTTCTACCTCCGTTTCCGCTCATGAATTTCAGCTTCCTACGAAATGCCCTTTACTTCCAGCAGTTTGGCCACAGTCGCGCTGGGCTGCGCCCCCTTGCCTATCCAATCGCGCGCTTTCTCTTCATCTATCTCGATGAGCGAGGGCTCCTTACGCGGGTCATAACGCCCGATATTCTCGATGATGCGCCCATCCCGCGGTGAACGCGAATCGGTCACCACTATCCGATAGATCGGCGTCTTGTTGCGACCGACACGGCTCAACCTGATCTTCACTGACATGCAATCACCACCTTTTCGTCAAACTAGAAACCGCCCCTGAGCATTTCAGGAGGGATATTGCCCATCTTCTTGCCGCTGCTCATCTGCTTCATCAGCTTCTGCATCTGCTTGAACCTGCTTATCAGCTGGTTCACCGCCTGCACGTTGGTGCCACTACCCGCGGCGATGCGCCGACGGCGGCTGCCGTTGATGATCTCCGGGCTCTGCCGCTCGCCGTTGGTCATGGAGCAGATGATAGCTTCCACCTTGTCCAGCTCGCGTTCGTCTATCTGCGTTTGTTTGAGCTGCTTGGGTATGCCTGGAATCATGGCCAGCATACCCGTCAGCGGCCCCATCTTTCTCATGTTGCGCATCTGGTCCAGGAAATCCTCGAAGGTGAACTGCGCCTTGCGCAGCCGCTCCTCCAACTCCTTCGCCTTCTTGTCGTCCATCGTCTCCTGGGCCCGCTCGATGAGGGTGAGCACATCGCCCATCCCCAGGATGCGGCTGGCCATCCGGTCCGGATGGAAATAATCGAACGAGTTAAGCTTCTCACCGGTGGAGGCGAACTTTATCGGCTTTCCCGTCACCGCGCGTACGGAGAGAGCGGCGCCGCCGCGCGCGTCACCGTCCAGCTTGGTGAGGATGACGCCGTCGAAATCAACCTGCTGCTGGAACTCCTCGGCAACGTTCACCGCGTCCTGGCCCGCCATGGAATCCAGCACCAGCAGGATGTTGTGCGGTTTGACCCGGGCGCGGATGTCCACCAGCTCGGCCATCAGCTTCTCGTCGATATGCAGGCGGCCGGCGGTATCGATAATGGTGATGTCCCGACCGGTCGCCGCCGCCTCTTCCACGCCCCTGCGGGCTATCTCCACGGCGTCTTCGCTGCCTTCTATGGA
>CAJVWY010000159.1 GCA_913009925.1 uncultured bacterium | reverse complement strand
TGGAGAGTACACCGCTGACCTACGGAGACTACTTCAGTGACTGGGCGATTATCGCCAAGATAGCCATCCTGTTGACCATGGCGGGCATGCTGTCCTGGGTCTATTTCGTCGTCCAGCCGGTCATCGATCGCCTGTTCGGGGATTACGGGGAGCTGGGCGAGGACGCCAAAAAGCAGATCATGGTCCTGAGGGTACGGCGCAAGAAGATGGCCTCGGTCTGCATGTTCCTGGCTTTCACGGCTGCCGTACTGGGAGTGGAGAGCGTTATGAGATTCCCGGCCTGGCTTACGGCGGTGCTGCTGGTTGCCCTCGCCCTGTGGGTCTGGCGGGCATATTCCAGCAAGACCGAATTCGGCTGGATCTGAACCGACCGGGCGGCTAGCGTTCGGCCCGCTTGGTGGACTCGATCTGCTCCTGCACTATTCTCAGGTCGCTGTCGTACATCATGCGGATCATCTCATGGAAACTGACCCGGGGCTCCCAGCCCAGCTTTTC
Organism: uncultured bacterium; assembly: GCA_913009925.1. GTDB lineage: Bacteria > Actinomycetota > Thermoleophilia > BMS3ABIN01 > BMS3ABIN01 > BMS3ABIN01. Next base: position 2,665 of record CAJVWY010000159.1, on the reverse strand, counting down.
CTTGGCCTTGGCGGGGTTGCCGATGAGCAGCTCCACGTCGGCGGGCCGCACGAAGCGGGGATCGATCTTGACATATTTTTCCCAATCCAGACCAGCGTAATCGAAGGCCACCTCCACCAGCTCCTGGACCGAGTGGGTCTCGCCGGAGGCGATGACATAGTCATCCGGCTCATCCTGCTGTAACATCATCCACATCATCTCGACATAGTCCAGGGCGTAGCCCCAGTCGCGCTTGGCGTCCAGGTTGCCCATGCGCAGCTCATCCTGGAGGCCCAACTTGATACGGGCGGCGGCGTCGGTCACCTTGCGGGTGACGAACTCATAACCGCGGCGGGGCGACTCGTGATTGAACAGTATGCCTGAACAGGCATAGAGGTTGTAGCTCTCGCGGTAGTTGACTGTGATGAAGTGGCCGTAAACCTTGGCGACACCATAGGGGCTGCGCGGGTGGAAGGGCGTATCCTCCGTCTGCGGCGTCTCCCTCACCTTGCCGAACATCTCCGAAGAGGAGGCCTGGTAGAACCGGGCACCCTCCTTGACCAGCCTCAGCGCCTCCAGCATGCGGGTGACCCCCAGGGCGGTGAACTCGGCGGTAAGGACCGGCTTGGTCCAGGATGTGGGCACGAAGCTCTGAGCGGCCAGGTTATACACCTCGTCCGGCTGGGACTCCTGGAAAATGGAGATCAGCGACATCTGGTCCAGCAGGTCCCCCTGGATAAGGGTAACCTGGTCGCGGATATGTTCGATACGCTCAAAGTTCTCGGTGCTGGAACGGCGCACCATGCCGAAGACCTCGTAACCCTTGTCAAGCAGGAATTCCGCCAGGTATGAACCATCCTGTCCGGTGATACCTGTAATCAGAGCTTTCTTGGCCATGTCTTCCTCTCCTGTCGGGATTTGGGCCTGATTACCCGGCTCCCGTTTCTCTCAGCCTATCGTCCGCCGGGCCCGCCGTCTTTAGGCTCCCTCAACCTCGCGCCAGTAATTAAGTGTATCTTCAAGGCTCTGTTCAAGCGGGATAGCAGGCTCCCATTCTCCCAGAGACTTGAGCTTTCGGCAATCTCCCCGCACATCCGGTGTATCCGAAGGGCGCATCAGCTCGGGGATGTTCTCGATCCTGGGGCTGGCTTTGGACAGAGACAGCAGCCGCTCCAGAATCTCGCTGATAGCATATGACCGGCCCGACGCCACGTTGTATGCCTCGCCCGTCAGGCCCTTGGTCAATATCAGGTAATATGCCCTGACGATATCGCGCACGTCGGTGAAATCCCTCTTTGATTCCAGGTTGCCGACCCGGAGCACCGGCTCGCTCAGGCCGGCCTCTATCCGGGCTATCTGCCGGGCGAAGGCCGCGACCACGAAGTTGCCCACCTGACGGGGGCCGATGTGGTTGAAGGGGCGGGCGATTATGACTTCCATGTCAAAGGCATCGGCGTAGGCCTTGCCGATGAACTCCTGGCTGACCTTGCTGACCGAGTAGGGATTGTTGGGGCGCAGTGGTGTCTCCTCATCGATCGGCAACTCTTCCGGTTTTACCTTGCCGTAGACCTCGCTGGAGCTGATGAGCAATGTGCGCGCCGCGGGGGCGGCGTCGCCCAGCGCCTGTAACAGCGTCTGGGTGGAGATGATGTTGGTCCGGAGTATATCCGCGGCCTGCTTCCAGGCGCCGGCGACCTGGGCCCGGGCCGCCAGGTGTATGACGGCTTGAGGCTGCTCCTGTTCGATGACACTGGTGACGCCGGCGGCGTCGGTCAAGTCACAGATGTGCATGACCGGCAAGGTACCGTTGAACAGCCCGGTGAACTGTTTCGAAGGCGCGGTGATATCGATACCCGTGATCTTGATGCCGCCCAGGCTGTTCAGGTACTGGGTCAGGTGGCCACCGGCAAAACCGGCGATGCCGGTTATGAGTACCTTCATCAGCTGTTCCTGCTTATCAGGATCATGCGTACCAGCATCAGAATCGACATCAACGCCGCAGCGACGTAGGTGAGCGCTGCGGCACGGAGCACGCTTCTGGCGCCTTCGGACTCCGCGGGGCTGACCATGCCGTTGGTCTGAAGCAGTTTCATGGCCCGGCTGGATGCATCGAACTCCACGGGCAGCGTCACTATCTGGAAGATGACAGCCGCCGTGAACAGAACGATGCCCAGGGTCATCAGCGGCTGGAGGGAGCTCATGAACAGGCCGACGATGAACAGGATGGGTCCCAGGCTGGAGCCGAAGGACGCGGCAGGCACCACCGCCGAGCGTATCTGCATGGGTACGTATTTATTGGCGTGCTGGATGGCATGGCCGGTCTCGTGGGCGGCCACCCCCAGCGCCGCCAGGGAGTTGCCCTGGGCCACACCCTTGCTCAGCCGCAGCACCCGGGAGCGGGGGTCGTAGTGGTCCGAGAGTTCGCCGGGCACGACCTCGATGTTCACAGAACTCAGGCCCTGGCTGTCCAGCAGCCGCCGGCTGGCCTGAGCACCGGTGATGCCGCTGGCCGCCTGTTTCTTCGAGTATTTCTTATAGGTGCTTTTGACCTTGTACTGGGCGTAAATGCTCAGGACGACAGCCGGTATGAGCAGTATGAGGCTGGTATAGAAAATAGGATTTCCTGAGTAGAACATACTGGTATTCCTCCTTGAAAAAGGCTGCGTGGCCGCAGCCTCATGCGTTA
>CAJVWY010000158.1 GCA_913009925.1 uncultured bacterium | reverse complement strand
GCGCGGTTCCATCGAACTGGCTCCCCAGGTGGACTTGGCCGAGGGCATCGTCGACCTTACCGCCACCGGCGAGACGCTCCGGCAGAATAACCTGGTTGAGCGGGCGGAGATAGCTGTATGTACGGCACGGCTGGTCGCCAACCGGGTATCGTTCAAACTGAAGGCGGATCTGATCGACAAGCTGGTCCGGCGTCTGGAGGAGGTAGGGAATTAAGTGCCCATGCAAAGGTTTGACCTGACTAAAGATAATATGGACGAGCTGATTTTGTCGCTCCGGAGTGAACCGGGAGAGGACCGGCAGACCAGCCGTCGTGTCGCCGGGATCATCAAGGAGGTACGGGTCGAGGGTGATGAGGCCCTTGTTTCCTTTACGCGGGAGTTCGATGCCCCCGGCTTTGATGCTGCCCATCTGAAGGTCGAGGCAGGTGAGATCGAATCGGCACTGGCGGCGGCGCCCGGGCCGCTGGTGGAAGCCCTCAAGCTGGCGGCTGAGAATATCAGGATGTTCCACCAGCACGAACTGCGCGGTGACTGGACCGCTCCCATGCGGCAGAACCAGATGCTGGGCCAGCGGATGATACCGGTTGACCGGGCCGGCCTGTATGTTCCCGGGGGCGGCGCCGACTATCCCTCTTCGCTGTTGATGACCGTGGTGCCGGCGCAGGTCGCCGGGGTTGGGGAGATCTTCATATGCACGCCGCCGGACAGTGAGGGCGGAACGTCGCAGGCGGTTCTGGCAGCCGCAGCGCTGCTGGAGGTGGATGAGATGTACCGCGTCGGCGGCGCCCAGGCTATCGCCGCCATGGCCTACGGCACGGAGACCATCAGGCCGGCGGACATCGTCTGCGGCCCAGGCAACATATATGTCACCGAGGCCAAGCGGCAGGTGTTCGGCCGCATAGGCATCGACAGCCTGGCCGGCCCCAGCGAGGTATTGATAATAGCCGACGAGGAGGCGGCTCCGGATCTGCTGGCCGCCGATCTGCTGGCCCAGGTTGAACACGGCAGCGGCGCTATCGCCGTGCTGGTTTCCTGGTCGGAGGTTCTGCTGGACCAGGTCCAGTCTGCGGCGGCGTCTTTACAGCAGGAGCTGGAGATGGACCGGACATTGCTGGACCAGGTGTCCCTGGTTTTGGCGGCGGGTGACGACCCCCTGGAGCTCGCCATCGGTTTCAGTAACAGTTTCGCGCCGGAACATCTGCAGATACACACGGTTCAACCGGAACAGGATGTGCACAAGATAACGGCCGCCGGAGCGATATTCCTCGGAGAGGATGTTTGCACGGCTTATGGAGACTACATTATCGGCACCAATCACGTGCTGCCGACGGCGGGAACCGCCCGTTTCGACTCGGCCTTATCGGTGGAGAATTTCCTGCGTAAAGTCGCTGTGATATCCTTGATTCCAGCTACTGTAAGCGAACTCACACCTCCTCTGGTGGAGATAGCCCGGGCCGAGGGACTAAAGGCCCATGCCCGGGCGGCGGAGTTGCGGCAGGAGAGGTTCGGCCAGCCGCCCGAGGGGGAAGAAGAGTAAACACAGGAAAGGAACGGGTGTATATGTCCAGACAGGCGACTATAGAGCGCAAGACCTCCGAGACAGACATCTCCGTAAGGCTGGAGCTGGACGGCACCGGCGAGTCCAGCATCGACACCGGCGTGGGCTTTTTCGACCATATGCTCACCCTGTTCGCCAAGCATGGCCTGTTCGACCTGGAGGTGAACGCCAAGGGCGATCTGGAGATAGACGGCCATCATACGGTGGAGGACGTGGGTATCTGTTTGGGACAAGCCTTCGAGAAAGCACTGGGAGGCAAGGAGGGTATCGCCCGCTATGGTTTCTTCGTCCTGCCGATGAACGAGGCCCTGGCGACCGTATGTGCCGATTTATGCGGCAGGCCCTATCTGGCGTACAACATGGACCTGTCGACTTCGCAAATCGGCGGTTTTGATACCGACCTCACGCACGAGTTCTTCCAGGCGTTAGTCACCAATTCCGGCCTGACGCTGCACGTGCGGTTGCTGGCGGGCACCAATCCGCACCATGTCATCGAAGCCGTGTTCAAGAGTTTCGGCAAGGCCATGGACCAGGCTACCGCCATCGATCCCCGCATCAGCGGCGTTCAGTCGACCAAGGGAGTCCTGTAACTGATAGTCATTATCGATTATGGCATGGGCAATCTCCGCAGCGTGGAGAAGGCCCTGGAGAAAGTCGGCGCCACGGTGAAAGTCACCCGTGACCCGGACGAGGTGCGCCGTGCGGATGCCGTGGTCCTTCCGGGCGTGGGTGCCTTCGGCGATGCCATGAACAATCTTGAGAAGCGGGGGCTGGTGGATGTCATCCGCGATGAAGTCCGTTCCGGCAAGCCGTTCCTGGGTATCTGTCTGGGCCTGGACCTGTTGTTCGAGGAGAGCGACGAGTACGGTCGGCACCGCGGTTTGGGGCTGCTGCCGGGCAGGGTCGAACTGTTGCCTACGGATAAGAAGATACCCCATATAGGTTGGAACCAGGCGTTCATCCAGAAGGAATCGCGCTTGCTGGCCGGGGTGCCCGACGGCTCATTCTTCTATTTCGTGCACTCCTACGCCGTAGTTCCCCAGCGGGAAGCCGATATATTATGTATAACGGAATACGGGTGCCGGTTCGTCTCCGCCGTTGAGCACGAGAACATCGCGGCCTTCCAGTTCCACCCGGAGAAGAGCAGCAGTATCGGACTGACTATATTGAAGAATTTCACCATATGATCCTCTATCCAGCCATCGATATCCAGAAAGGTGAATGCGTGCGGCTGCGGCGTGGCGACTTCGGGGATGCCACGGTGTTCAATCGCGACCCGGTGGCGCAGGCACGGGAGTGGCAGTATGCGGGAGCCGAGGCGCTGCATGTGGTTGACCTGGACGGCGCCCGTGAGGGACGGCCCGTCAACCTGGCCATCGTCGAGGAGATAGCCCGCACCCTGTCCGTCTCGGTGCAATACGGCGGCGGCATCAGGACCGCCGATACGCTCAGGATGGTGGAGCGGGGGCCGGTGGAGCGGGTCATTATCGGCACCAGCGCCCTGACGGACCAGGGCTTCCTGCTGGAGGCGGTGAAGATCATGGGCGACCGGCTGATCGTCAGCGTCGACGCCGAGCGGGGGATTATAACCACCCATGGCTGGCAGGAACGGT
>CAJVWY010000157.1 GCA_913009925.1 uncultured bacterium | reverse complement strand
TTTTTTTTTTTTTAAGGCTACGGGTCCCACCGAGATCTACACTCTTTCCCTACACGACGCTCTTCCGATCTCCTTGATTATCCGGTCCAGTTCCACCAGTAACGTAGGGATGAACCGGAGGGCGATAGTCATCATCAAAGCCAGCTCGTAGGCGGGGAACCTCAGCTTCGCCAGCGGCGCCATCAGTCGGCCCAGGCCATCGGTGAGCCTCACCGGCGGCGTGGTGAAGGTGAGCAGCGAACTGGAGACCAGCAGCAGCAGGAGTCGCAGGGCCAGGAAACCGCCCTGTAGGGCCCCTTCCCGGTAAAGGTTCACCGGGCCCAGACGCCACAGCACATCGCCGCCGAACAGGAACAGCTGGAATAGGAAGGTAATGACTACCAGGAACAGCACCGGCCTGATGCCCCGGTAAAGCCACAGCGGCGGTATCCTGGCGACGGCGATGCCGGCAGCGGCGCCGGCGCCCAGCAGGACCAGCGCCGGCAGGCCGCTGACCATGAACAGTACCACCACGTAGAGGAACGCAGCTATGATCTTGGTGCGCGGATCAGCACGATGGAGGATGGAGTCCCCCGGATAGTACTGACCGATAACCAGGTTGGTGAGCTGCATCGCTTATCCTCCCGGTCCCCGCCCTATGATCCCCTGCAACAGGTTTGCCGCCTCTTCCTCATCAAGCACGGCGGCGACCTCCCGGCCGGCGCAACTGGACAGAAGCCGGCACAGCGCCACTGTCCCCGGGGCCTCCAGGCCGTACCGCTCCAGCAGGGCCTCGTCCTTCAGAAGTTTATCAGCCGGTCCGTCGATCGCCACCCGGCCGTCATCCATGATAACCAGGCGCTCGGCAAACACCGCCAGCTCGTCCATGTCGTGACCAACGACGACCATGGTCGTGCCACGCTCACCGTTCATGGCAAGCAGGCGTCCGAGCAGATCCCGGCGAGTCGCCGGGTCCAGGTAAGCGGTGGGCTCATCCAGGAGCAGCACCTCGGGCTCCGGGGCGATCACGCCCGCCAGCGCCACGCGCCTCTGTTCTCCCACGCTCAGGGAGAAAGGTTCACGGGAAGCGTATGCGGCGGCGTCCAGGCCCACACACCCCAGCGCCCACATCACCCGCCGCCCTAATAGTTCGCCCTCCAGACCCATTCTCCGCGGCGCGAAGGCGACATCATCAAAAACGGTCTTCTCAAAAAGGCAGTTCTCAGGTGATTGCAGCCCCAGGCCGATGCGGCCCGGCCGCAGCCTGGTCTTGCGTGACAGCGCCTGACCGTCGTGCAGTACGCGCCCTGCCGCCGGACGAAGGATGCCGGCCATGACGCCCAGCAGAGTAGACTTGCCGGAGCCGGTGGATCCGGCTATCCCCAGACGCTCCCCCGGCCTCACCGCCAGTGACACACCGTCGAGAGCCTTGACCGCGAACGGCGTTCCCGGCTGGAACGACAGGCTGATGTCATTCAGCTCTATCCGCATATCTCCTCCACCAGCTGGCCGAGGGTCAGGGGGACCGGCCTCAGCTTGCAGCCGCGGCGGGCCAGAGTGCGGGCCAGCCGGACCGCCAGGGGCGCTTCCAGGCTGATACGTTCCAGCAACTCATCGTTACTGAAGATATCAAGTGGTTTGCCGTCGAATACCACCCGTCCCGCATCGAGAGCCAGCATACGGTCGGCGAGCGCCAGCTCATCCATCAACTGGGTGATGTATATAACAGTGACGCCGCCGCGCCACAGATCTTTCACCAGCGAATGGAACTGGCGCCGCGAACGCGGATCCAGCATGGACGTGGGCTCATCGAGTATGAGGATGCGAGGCTTGATCGCCACCACTCCTGCCAGCACCACCCGCTGTTTCTGCCCGCCGGAGAGCCAGTGGGGCTCCCGCTCCAGCAGGTCCGCGACGTCGAACCGGCGGGCCACATCGGCGATGCGTCTTTCAATCTCCTCCACCGGCAGACCCAGATTCTCCAGGCCAAAGGCGATGTCATCCTCTACGCTGGTGGCCACTATCTGGCTGTCCGGGTTCTGGAAGACCATGCCCGCGGTCTCGCGGATGCGATCGTGGTTAGCCTTGTCGCTGGTAAGCATCCCGTCCACGCGTATCTCACCCTCGACGGGAACCAGCAAGGCGTTCAGCATCCGCGCCAGGGTGGACTTGCCGGAGCCGTTGGCTCCCACCAGGCCGATGAAATCGCCCTCCTGGATATCCAACGTTATGTCTGAGAGAGCTGCCCGGTGATCACCGGTAGCGTGAGGATAGGCATAGGAGACGTTCTTGAGCGAGATTATGGGCTGTTCCATGGTGGCTACTTTATCAAAACAACAGCATCTCCATCGGGCCATGCAGGCATCAGATGGCTCATGAATAAACAGCATTTTGGCGGCCGGGGGCTTTTACCGAGCACTATCGGAGCGCCAGCGGAGCAAGTGCGAGGGAAAACGCACCCGGCCGTAGAAATAAAAAAAAGAGCGAGGCTGTCCTCGCTCCCATTCAGCAATTATCACGAGTTTGATAAAGTCCCGTTATTCCACGAACTCCAGGTAGACCATCTCGGCGGCGTCGCCGCTGCGCAGGCCCAGTTTCAGGATACGGGTATAGCCGCCCTGCCGGTCCTCGAACTTGGGGGCTACCTCGGTGAACAACAGATGGACTGAGTCCTTGCTACGCAGCCTCGCCAGCGCCTGCCGCCTGGCGGCCAGGTCACCACGCTTGCCCAGTGTCACCATCTTCTCCGCCAACGGTTTTACCTCTTTGGCCTTGCTGACGGTGGTCTTGATGCGGCCGTGCTCGATAAGTGAACAGACCATGTTGCCCAGCATCGCCTTGCGATGCTGGGCACTGATATTGAGTTTTCTTCCCTGACGCGCGTGTCTCATTGCCTGTTCTCCCTAGCTTTCCGCGTCCCTGAGCGACAATCCCATCTTGGCCAGGTTCTCCTTGACTTCCTCGATGCTCTTCTTGCCGAAATTGGGCGTGTTGAGCAGTTCGGCCTCGCTGCGCTTGACCAGGTCTCCCACGGTCTGGATACCTTCACGCTTGAGACAGTTGTAAGAGCGTACGCCTATCTCCAACTCCTCGATGAGGATGTCGTCCTCGCCGCCGGCCTGTTCCTCATCGCCCTCGGAAATGGCCAATATGTCGGTCCCCATGTCGGCCCCTTCCCTGCTCTCGGTATCTCCAGTGAA
>CAJVWY010000156.1 GCA_913009925.1 uncultured bacterium | reverse complement strand
TGCGCTGGTCAGGGTGCGCGGTTCAACGGCAATGGCGGACAGAGAGGTGGGATCCATGACGTTGAGTCTGGGAGCGGGGGGGGGGGGGGGGGGGGTTTTTTTTTTAATGATACGGCGACCACCGAGATCTACACTCTTTCCCTACACGACGCTCTTCCGATCTCCTGGACCTGCCGGACGATTCACTGGAGGCGCTGGATTTCGTCACCGTCTCCATCCATTCAGGGTTCGCCCAGGAGCGGCGCCAGATCATGGAACGGCTGACAGCCGCCATGGAGAAACCCTTCGTGCGCTCCATAGGCCACCCCACCGGCAGGTTGATAAACCGCCGGGATGCCTATGAGGTGGATGTAGATGAACTGATCGCCACGGCGGCCCGCACCGGCACCGCCCTCGAGATAAACTCCCACTACTGGCGCCTGGATCTGTGCGACCTGCACGCGCGGGCGGCCCAGGAGGCAGGCGTACGCCTGGTAATCAACAGCGATGCCCATGCTCCCGAGGACGCCGGCAACCTCAGATTGGGGGTGGCGACCGCCCGCCGCGGCTGGATCAGGCGGGAGACCGTGCTGAACACGTTGCCCGTCGCGGAGCTGGCCCGGGTCCTCGAGTCGCCCAAGGGGAGCTGAGCCATGCGCAGGATCCTGCTTGTTGCCATCGTCGCCCTCATGGCACTCTCAGCCGCAGGTTGCCTGGGAGGAACACCGGCGGACATCAGCTGGGCCACACCAACGGGATCGGCCGTATCGGGTACGGAGCAGGAGATACAGCAGCTGTTCGACGCCTACACTCAGGCCCTGGTGACCAGGGACCGCAACGCGTTTCTCTCCCTGATCGACGCCGGTAACCCGGACTTCCTTGCCCGGCAACAGCAGTTCTTCGACTATACGGAAAATGTCCCCTTCGATCGCTACAGCGTCAAGCTGAACTCACTCAGCGAGGAAGGAGACGGGAGCGTCACCGCCAAGACCTCCGAAGCCTTTACTCTTAAAGGCAGCTTCGCCGCGCTTCCCGACGCCGAGCGGGCCGGATACAGACTGGTCAGAGGCGACAACGGCTGGAAGATTGCCGGTGACGCCACCCTCCAGGCTCTGGGCAAGGCGCGCGACGCCAGGCTATGGGATCTGGGCAAGGTGGAGGTGACCATCGGCGAACATGCCATCGTCCTCTACCTTGCCGCCGGAAAGGCAACAGCCGTTCAGGCCAGGGTGTTCGCCGATCGTGCTTATCCGCAACTGACAGAAGCCCTTCCCGGGGTGCAGATGCCCCTGGTCCCGGTATGGGTCTTTTCCAGCAAGGAACAGATCGACCAGGCCTATCCGGGACAATGGCAGGACTGGGTGGGCGGCGCCTCGCACCAGCTGGGTTATGATGAGGAGCAGGGCGGCGAGATCATCCTCGACGCGGGGCTGTTCAACGAGATCGGCTCCAAAAACCCGGAATACAACCGCAAGATGATCGCCCACGAGTTGACCCATGTGGCCCTTTTCTCCCGTACGGGGGATAAGACCCCGTCTTTTCTGGTGGAAGGCCTGGCCGATTACGTCGCCGGACTGGAAGCGACACCCTACCTGGCCGGTAAGCTCCGTAGCGGCGAGGCCGTCAGTCCCACCCTCAGGGACCTGTACCAGCCATCCGGCTTCAACGTGCTCATCAGCGATGAGGCGGCGACCCTGGCTTACGAGATCGCCGACACCGCCGTGGCCTACCTGGAGCAGGAATACGGTAACGAGAAGGTCGTAAGTCTCCTGCGGGAGTTCAAGCGTCGTGAGTCCGACAACCAGCCCCAGGACCAGCTGGTGGACGAGGCCTTCCGCTCCATACTGGACGTGGGAGCGGACGAGTTCGAAAACGGCTGGCGTCTCTATGTGCTGGCGGGGTGAACGGTAGCAATGACCGCCATCCCCGCCGGACATCGGTTGAGAGCCGCCATCCTTCTGGCAGCTACGGCCCTGATGGTGCTGGCGGCCATCGCCTGGTTCACTCTTCCCTGGTTCCAGGCGCGGCGGGCCGACTCGCTGCTCGTCGATGCCAACGGACATATCGAAAACGCCAACCGGGTCATGGCGGATATCGGCATCGACCTGCTCAGCCTGGAAGGTTTCACGTCCCTGGAAGGGATCGACAAAGCCCGCGAGGCAGTCGCCGCCGCCAGGCCCAGGCTGGAAGAAAGCGCGGCCGAGGTGGACAGGGCTGCTGCGGCGGCGGATAAAGGCGCCGGGCTGGCGCGTCTTCCGGGCTGGTACGCGAACTACCTTCGGAAGAAACGTGAAGTAGCCGAACTTCGTGGCCAGCAGCTGCAAATACTCCAGGATGCCGCCGACAAACTGGAGGAGCTTTACCAGGCAGCGCCCCTGATGTTCCAGTCCATGGAGGAGATGGACCGGTTGCTGGGACGTTTCGAATCCGCCATGGACACCACCCAGGATGATCCCAGCGGTGCAGCAGCGACTCTGGACGACATCTCCCGGTCCATGCGGGCTATCCAGCAGCAGCTGGAGGACCTCTTTGCCCAATCCGGTTTCATCCTGATCCAGCGCATGGCCGACAATGTCCGGGACAACGCCGAACTGGCGGAGCAGTCGAAACTGCTGGCGGATGCCGTCGCCAGCGGCAACCAGGCCATGGTCCAGCAGACAGCCAGTGACCTGGAAAACCACCTGATGAAGACCGACATCGGCATCGATTATCTGCAGCTCTGGCTCGATACCGAGATTAAACCCCTCAAGATCGATTACGAAAAGCTGCAATCACGTCAGCAACAGCTGGATGAAGAGGCCGCTGAGCTTTGCCGCGGCTATCGTTAACTTCAGTTTTCCGGGGAGAAACCAGACAGCCCGGACTCGATGAGACGCTCAGCCTCGTCGTAGCTCTGCGCCCGCCGGAGCTCCCCCCTCAGGCTTGAAGGCAGCCTGAACGGCTTCATATACCAGCCATAAAACTTGCGCATGAACCTGACCGCCCGTTCACGGCCCATCTCAACAGCCAGATCCTGGTAGAAACAGCGCATCTCCGCCATGACTTCTTCCGGGCGCCGGCGCCGGCGCTCCCGGTCCGCCAGCATATCGCTGAACAGCCAGGGATCGCCCAGCATGGCCCTGCCCGGCATCACCGCCGCGGCGCCGGCGCCCGCCCGCACACCCTCCCCCCCCCCCCCGCCCGCCATATCGCCGCTGCCCCGCCCCGCC
>CAJVWY010000155.1 GCA_913009925.1 uncultured bacterium | reverse complement strand
GGCATATTCTATCTCATCAAGCTGACGGTAGGCCTGAGGGTATCGAAGAAGGAAGAGATACGGGGTCTGGACGTAGGCGAGCACGGCATGGAAGCTTACAGCGGCTTCCAGATATTCACGACCAGCTGAGACTGAACAGGTATGCGGCGGGCCGGCTGCGCCGGCCCGCCGCACCAGAAAGGAGGAAACACATGAAACTGATCATCGCATATATACAGCCGGAAAAGCTCAACGACGTCAAGCAGGTTCTTTACGAACGTGGCATCTTCAAGATGTCGGTTACCAACTCGCTCGGTTGTGGCCAGCAGAAGGGTTTTCATGAGACCTACCGCGGCGTGGATGTTGAAGTCAATCTGCTGAAGAAGGTACGTCTGGAGATAGCGATAAACGAGGATTACCTCGAACAGACCATTGAAGGCATCATCGAGGGAGCGCGTACCGGTGAGATCGGCGACGGCAAGATATTCATCCAGAGTCTGGAGGATGTCGTACGCATCAGAACCGGTGAGAGGGGGCACGAGGCCATCGGCTAGGATAAAGAAAGTTTTGGAGCTGTCTGCCGGTACTGGTTTGGCGGCTGTTCCAAAAGTGACAGGGAGAATGCTCTCCAATGCCTGGACGCATTGACTTTCCTGTCGGTGAGGGCGGGCCCCCATGGGGGCCCGCCCATTAATTTTTATTACTTTTGTACAAAGCACGAGGTGACAAATATATACAGATGGCTAATTAACCGGGCTCGCGGCGTCTTTATAATCGCAATGTTCAGGCATGCGAGATGCGGGTTCCGGAAGCGAACTGTTCAGGTGACTTCGGGGCCCGGGAAAAGGAGAGCAACATATGAACGCCCCTACGGGTCTTACCGATATCGTAAGTGCTGGTAATGTCTTTTTCCTGTTGTGGGGGGCGGTACTGATCTTCTCCATGCACGCCGGTTTCGCCTTCCTGGAAGCCGGCAGTGTCCGGAAGAAGAACGTGGTCAACGCGCTTACGAAGATTCCCACGGACTGGGCGGCCTCCACGGTCGCATACTTTTTTATTGGGTTTCCCATTGCTTATGGCATCACGTTTCTAGGTAGTGCCACGGGCCTGCTGGCGGACAGGTCCTACGACCTGGCCCACTTCTTCTTCTTGCTCTGCTTTGCCGCAGTCATCCCTGCTATCATCAGCGGCGGCATCGCCGAACGCATGAAGTTCTGGCCGCAGCTCCTGGGCGGCATCGCCCTGGTCGCTTTTGTCTATCCCCTGTTCGAAGGGCTGGTGTGGGGCCGTTTCAACGAGCTGGGCGCCAGCGATGGTTTCCTGGCCGGTATCTTCGGCTACGGTTTTCATGATTATGCGGGTTCGGTTGTGGTACACGCCATGGGAGGCTGGCTGGCACTGCCGGCTATCGTCCTGCTGGGCCCCCGCATGGGCCGGTATTTAAGCGGCAACAGCCGTCCCATCGCTATCCATAGCGTTCCCTTTGTCGCCCTGGGCGGCTGGTTGCTGATGGTGGGCTGGTTCGGCTTCAACGTGGCCTCGGCCGCTACCCTGCCCGCCATCTCCGGCCTGGTGGCCGCCAACTCGCTGATGGCCATGGGGGGCGGGTTGCTGGCGGCCATGATGGTATCCAAGCGTGACAGCGTTTTTGTGTATAACGGTGCTCTTGCAGGCCTGGTGGCTGTCTGCGCCGGATCGGATATAATGCACCCGGCTACATCTTTCATCGTCGGCGCCGTTGCCGGCATCATCTTCGTCAAAGGGTTCCTATGGGCTAACGAAAAACTGCGTATCGACGATGTGCTCGGTGTTTGGCCTCTTCATGGCATCTGCGGCGCCTGGGGCGGCATCGCCGCGGGCATCTTCGGCCTGAAGGCCCTGGGCGGGCTGGGAGGCGTCAGCTTCCTGTCGCAGCTGACGGGAACGCTCATCTGCATCGCCATAGCCCTGGTCGCGTCAACAGCTGTTTACGGGCTGCTCAAGATCACAATTGGCCTCAGGCTTTCTCCCCAGGAGGAGATGCTGGGCTCCGATCTTTCCATTCATGCAGGCAAGGCATACCCCGAGGAGTTGATATAAATGACTGCCGCACAGAGCGGAATGACTTTGATAAAGAGCGTCTTCAAGGGAGAGCGGCTCCACAACATTATGCAGGCCATGGAATCGATAGGCGTGTATGGCATGACCGTCTGGGAGGTAAAAGGGCACGGACGCCAGAAGGGTCATATCGAGCACTACCGCGGACTGGAGGTAACAGTGAACCTTCTGCCCAAGGTGATCATGGAGATAGTGGCGCCGGATGAAGATGTGGACAGGATAGTCGATGAGATCGTCAAGGCAGCTCGCACGGGTGAGATAGGCGACGGCAAGATCTTCCTGCTGCCGGTGACGGAAGCGGTCCGCATCAGGACCGACGACCGGGGAGTGGGAGCTATTTAAGGACGCCGGCGCCCCTATATCTACCAGGCTATTAGCCGTGTGTATAATAATTATCGCTGAAATATGTACACCGGGCTATTAATGTAGTCTGCTTATTATTTGTACAATTGGCCAGATTTTCGCTTTGAAGCAGTTATGCTTTTACAACATAAGGAGGAGACGGGAACGATGGACAAGGAACAGGTAATGAAAACAGTCAAGGACGGCGGAGTGAAATTCATCCGGCTGTGGTTCACCGACATCGTCGGCCAGATGAAGAGTTTCGCCATCACCGAGAGCGAGTTGGAGGTAGCCCTGGAGAACGGCATGGGCTTCGACGGCTCGTCGATCACCGGCTACCAGGACATCGAAGAGAGCGACATGATCGCCATGCCGGACCCCTCCACCTTCAAGCTGCTGCCCTGGCGGCCCGAGGAGAACGCTGTGGGCCGCATGATCTGCGACGTGCTTACCCCCGACCGCAAACCTTACGAGGGTGATCCCCGCTATGTGCTTCGCCGCGCCCTGGCTCGTGCCAAGGAGATGGGCTACGATCATTACTACGTCGGCCCGGAGCTGGAGTTCTTTTATTTTGAGGACTCCAACGGTACGGAGATCCTCGACAAGGGTGGTTATTTCGATAGATCGGAAGAGCGTCGTGTAGGGAAAGAGTGTAGATCTCGGTGGTCGCCGTATCATTAAAAAAAAAAAGAACAATATAAAACAGATCGGAAGAGTGTCGGGTCGGGGAAGGGTGGCTGAGTCTCCATGTCACCACTCCACTCCCATGTCGTCTCTTTCTTACTCTTTTATCGCGC
>CAJVWY010000154.1 GCA_913009925.1 uncultured bacterium | reverse complement strand
TGCAGTTCGATCCCGTTGAACGGGCCAATGACCTGAAGAAGAACGGGGGTTTCATCCCCGGTATCAGACCCGGGCGGCCCACGGCTCAATACCTGGACCGGGTGCTGACGCGCCTGACCCTGCCGGGTGCCATCTTCCTGGCGGCGATCGCCGTATTGCCCAGCATCCTCATCGCCGTCAGGAGTGATATCACCTTTTACTTCGGCGGCACCTCGGTGCTGATCGTCGTAGGCGTGGCGCTGCAGACGCTGAAGCAGATGGAATCGCAACTGTTGATGAGGCATTACGAAGGATTTTTAAAGTAGTGATTATTCGAAAGTCTCCAGCCCAGATAGACCAGATCGCCCGGGCCGGAGAGATTGTCGCCGGTTGTCTGGACATGTTGCGCGGGAAGTGCCGGCCGGGAGCAACCACGGCCAAGCTGGATGCCGCCGCGGAGAGGTTTATCAGGGAAAGGGGTGGTATCCCCACTTTCAAGGGATACCGGGGCTTTCCCGCCTCGATCTGTGTCTCACCCAATGAGGTGGTGGTGCACGGCATACCCGGTGACTACACACTGGCAGAAGGTGATATCATCAGTCTGGATGTGGGAGTGACGCTGAAGGGCTGGGTGGCCGACGCGGCCACCACGGTAGGTGTAGGTGAGGTGAGCGGTCAGGCGCGGCGGCTGATGGATGTCACCGAGGCCTCGCTGTTCAAGGCGATATCCCGCTTCAGGCAGGGTAACCACCTGAGCGACATATCGTCAGCCGTACAGGAATACGTGGAGCATAACGGCTACTCGGTGGTCCGCTCCCTGGTAGGACACGGCATCGGGCGTGATATGCACGAGGAGCCGCAGATACCGAACTTCGGTGTCCCGGGCGGGGGGCCGGAGCTGGAAGAGGGAATGGTATTCGCCATCGAGCCCATGGTAAACGTGGGCGAGCACCAGGTGAAGGTGGGCGAAGACCGGTGGGCGGTGTCTACCGCGGACGGTAGCTTGTCGGCTCATTTTGAACATACGGTCGCCCTCTCGCGAGAGGGTCCGAAGATACTGACAGCGGGAATGGCGTTTGACCGTTCCAATTTGGATGCAGCCTCCATGTTGTGGTAGCATTCAAGGTTGGCTCTGAGAGAGATTATGACTCAAAAAGAAGAAGCCATAGAACTTGAAGGCGAGGTCATCGAGGCCCTGCCCAACACCATGTTCAAGGTGAAGCTTGATAACGATCATGAGGTACTGGCTCATATATCGGGCAAGATGAGGATGCATTACATCCGCATCCTCCCTGGAGACAGGGTGAAGGTCGAGCTGTCGCCCTATGATCTTACCAGGGGAAGGATTACATACAGGTTCAAATAGCCATGAAAGTACGTTCATCAGTAAAACCGATGTGTGAGAACTGCAAGCTGGTCCGCCGGCGCGGAAAGCTGCTGGTTATCTGCTCGAACCCGCGGCACAAACAACGCCAGGGATAGGGAAAACGGACCCTGGCGCCGGGAGCTGCGTTTGCAGCGGCGGACAGGGGTCGACTGAAACGGCCAGGAGGTCAAAGTGGCACGCATTGCCGGAGTGAATATACCCCGCGAGAAGCGGGTGGAGATAGGACTCACCTATATTTATGGAGTGGGACGCTCGCTGGCGGGCAAGATCCTTGACGAGCTGGGCATCAGCAGGGATACCTATGTCAGGGACCTTACCGATGAGGAGATAACCAGGCTGAGGGACTACCTGGATGCCCACGTGATGGTCGAAGGTGACCTACGGCGCGAGCGTTCGCAGAACATCAAGCGGCTGATGGAGATCGGAAGTTACCGGGGCATCCGGCACCGGCGGGGAATGCCCGTGCGGGGACAGCGCACCAAGACCAACGCCAGAAGCCGCAAGGGACCGCGGCGCACCGTCGGCGTCAAACGCAAAGCTAGCTAGCAGGGGTATATCATGGCAGCTCCAAAATCAGGAAAGGGACGTTCGCGCCGCAAGGTGAAGAAGAATATTCCCGTGGGCCAGGCCCATATCAAGACTTCGTTCAACAATACTATCGTAGCCCTGACGGACAAGGAGGGCAACGTCATTGCCTGGGAGAGCGCCGGCTCGGCCGGCTTCAAGGGCTCGCGCAAGAGCACGCCTTTTGCCGCACAGGTGACGGCGGACTCCTGCGCCAAGAAAGGCATGGAACACGGCCTCAAGAAGGTGGATGTCCTCGTCAAGGGGCCGGGCTCCGGCAGGGAGACAGCCATCCGTTCGTTGCAGGCTGCGGGGCTGGAGGTAATGAGCGTCAAGGACGTGACGCCCATGCCCCACAACGGCTGCCGTCAGCGAAAAAGACGCAGAGTATGAGAGGAATGATCAGTGGCTAAAGATACTTCACCGGCATGCAAACAGTGCCGCCGCGAGGGTTTGAAACTGTACCTCAAGGGGGAACGCTGCCTCACCGACCATTGCGCCATCGACCGCAGGTCCTATGGACCGGGTGAACATGGACGCCGCCGGGTGAAGCAGACGGAGTACCTGGCGCAGCTCAGGGAGAAGCAGAAAGCGCGGCGTTACTACGGACTGCTGGAGAAGCAGTTCCGCAATTATTACGAAAAGGCAAACAAACAGAGCGGCATCACCGGCGAGAACCTGCTTAAAATGCTGGAGATGCGCCTGGACAACGTGGTCTACCGGCTTGGTTTTGCAGTATCACGCCGCCAGGCGCGGCAGCTGGTGCTGCACGGCCATTTTACAGTGAACGGCAGGCGCGTCAACATCCCGTCATACAGGGTCAAGCCCGACGATGTGGTGGCGGTGAAGGAGAACTCGCCCGCCCGCGATTCTATCAGCGAGGCAACGGACCTGACGGCTTCCGTCTCGCCGTGGCTTCAGGCGGACCACGACAATCTCTCCGGCGTGATACTGAAGTACCCGGAGCGGGACGAGATAGACGTCCCGGTGCAGGAACAGTTCATCGTGGAGTTGTACTCGAAGTGATGATAGCTCAAAAGGTGAGACCATGAGCCCCTTGGCGCCGGTGGAAGCCGGATTGGTCATGGGACCGGGTTCACAACCTACGAACATGGAGGAAGAATTGCTGACATTCCAGGTTCCCAAGATAACTCACGAACAGGTAAATGAGAACGAGGGAGTCTTTGTGGAGATCGGAAGAGCACACGTCTGAACTCCAGTCACATTCCTTTATCTCGTATGCCGTCTTCTGCTTGAAAAAAAAAAAACTCAATAATCTAATCCAGCCCACACCGTTCTCACACACGCCTCATCCAC
>CAJVWY010000153.1 GCA_913009925.1 uncultured bacterium | reverse complement strand
CCGCGGCGGCAGGAAGAGGAAGTCAGCACCCGGGACCGTCGCGGGAGCTAGTGGGCGATTAGCTCAGCTGGGAGAGCACCTGCCTTACAAGCAGGGGGTCAGTGGTTCAAATCCGCTATCGCCCACCATTTTCCCGGATAAGAGGAACCGGTGGCCGAGGAAGAGCCCCGCTCGCGCATCCTGCAGTCAACAACTTTAATGTGCCGGTAACCTGTCTCCTGGGGCGTGCGTCTGGGCACTTGTTAACACCGGCCGGAGGCGCCCGTCTACCGGCGCCACACCCCATCGAAAGGCTGCATCGTATTGCTCACAGGCGGGCGTAGAAGGGTTTCCCGCTTCTTTGTTCAATGCAAGGGAAGGGTGATGCCGGCGTTCGAATGAAGGGGATTGCTTGGAAGAGACGCACTCGTTTGTCTCCTTGCTCATCGTGCTGGGGCTGGCCTTCATGGTGCCGCTCCTGCTTTCGCGCTTCCGGCGGCTGCGCATACCAATTGTGGTAGGTGAGATCACCGCGGGTATCATCGTGGGACGGAGCGGTTTCGGCCTGGTGGAACAGAATGACCCGGTCTTGGCCCTGCTGGCGGAGCTGGGTTTCGTCTTCCTCATGTTCCTCTCCGGAATGGAGATAGATTTCTCGCGGCTGAGGCCCGTCGGCGCCGGGCCTGCGGGCGATGAGCGGCAGCGGTGGGGACCGCTGTCGCTGGGCGGTATCAACTTCGCCCTCACCCTTGCCATGTCCCTGGTACTGGGGTTCGCTCTGGCGAAAACAGGGCTGGTGGACAACGCCTGGATGATGGCGCTGATTCTGTCGACGACCTCTCTGGGCGTGGTCATGCCGGTACTCAAGGAGAACGGCATGACCGCCGGTATCTTCGGCCAGACCATCATGGTTACCGCCATGGTGGCGGACTTCGCCACCATGTTCCTCATCACCATCCTGGTAGCCATCCTTTCCAGCGCCGGGAACTACGAGATACTCCTGATGAGCCTGCTGTTCGTGGCCTTCTTCGTCATGTACCACTTCGGAATGCTGTTCTTCGGCCGCATCCCCGGCCTGCGCCGGGCGATGGACGAACTGAGCCACGCATCCACCCAGATAAAGGTCCGTGCGGCCTTTACCACCATGTTGGTGTTTGTGGCCCTGTCCGAGGCCCTGGGCGCGGAGATGATCCTCGGAGCCTTCCTGGCGGGAGCGGTGATCTCCCTGTTGCGCACGCCCCAGGACGAAGCTTTGGGACAGAAACTGGAAGCGATAGGCTTCGGCTTTTTCATCCCCATCTTCTTCATCACCGTCGGCGTCGGTTTCAATCTGTCGGCCCTGATGGAATCCACCGAAGCCATTCTGCTGGTGCCGCTGCTGCTGGCAGCCGCGATCATTGTCAAGCTGGTGCCATCTGTGGTATTCCACCTGCGCTTCTCCTGGCGGCAGAGCCTGGCGGCGGGTTCGCTGCTCTCGGCCAGGCTGTCTCTGATAATAGCCGCTTCGGCCATCGGCCTGCGCCTGGAGCTCATCAGCGATTCGGTCAACACCGCCATCATCCTGGTCGCCGTCATTACCGTGATGCTCTCCCCCATTCTGTTCAACCGGCTGATACCCAGCCGGGAACTGACAGAGGCACCCATAGTCGTCGCCAGCACCGGTGAGCTGGGGCTGCTGGTCGCCGAGCAACTGCGTGCCCACGGTGAGCCGGTCGTGGTCATCGACGCCGACGCGGGAAACGTGGAACTGGCCCGACGCCGCAGTCTGGAAGCGGTTCAGGCCCGCATGGACAGGCTCGATCCGGCAGCCGCTCCCTTCCTGGAGAGGGCAAAGGCGGTCATCTGTACATCATCCGAGGTCAATTACAATTTCCGGGTATGCGGTATGGTGAAATCTACTTATGGCATCAGCCACATCGTGGTGCAGGTGAACGATCCGCAGTACCGCTTCAGGTTCGAGCAGATGGGCGTTCGCACCCTCAACCCGGCTCTGGACCGGGTGGCGATGTTCGCGCTCCTGGGACGGAACCCGGCGCTCTATCAGCTGATAACGCGCACCGATGATGACAAGGAGGTAGCGGAGGTGGTTATGGGCAACACGAGGTTCACTAACATGCCTCTGCGCAAACTCCAACTTCCCGGAGATATGCTGGTACTGGCGGTGCGCCGCCGCAACGAACTGCTGGTGCCTCAGGGCAACACCCAGCTGAGCTTGGGCGACCAGCTTACCCTGGTCGGCTCGGTGGAATCCATCAGATCCGCTCGCAGCTTGTTTTCCGGGATCGGCGAGGTTTAGTTTGAACCCGGGTTCGGAAATATTGTATAATGATATGCAGTCAAGAAGGTTTGAGGATCACCCAAAGGGAGCCGGCAGCGTGGCGGTGAGCGAATAGGTAATTTCCCTTATTAACAACAGACGGTGTATACCTTATAATAATAAATTCCAGAGAAGAATAATGGGCCGCATGCCTACGGGACAGGCTGATGGCTCAAGTAATTATCAAGACTAACGATAGAAATGTAACAGGCAGGAATGAAGGGGGTACATGATGAGCAAAGAAATGTATGTGGCACCAAGACTGGAAAAGAAGGGTAACATAAAGGCCGTGACTTTCAATTCACCTGAGTTGATGTGCAGTTGCGGCGGCCATCACGGCCATGGCCATCATGGCGGCGGATAGGCCTGAGGCTTGGGGCTGATTCGGCCCGGCAACATTTTCGTGTAAATGGATAGCGGCCCCCGCTGGGGCCGCTTTTTCATGTCTCGCCCGTATCGTGGCCCCCGTGTCCATGTCTGTGTTTCCGGCCGATCCGGGTGGTAACCGCCGCCGCCTGTCTCCTCGCCGGGGTCTTTACTTTACCCGGGTCGGCGACAGGTATCAGGCGGGCGTAGCCGGGGCGGTTGTTTATCGCTGTCTTCGTGCGTAAAATATACCATTGGCGCGGG
This sequence comes from uncultured bacterium, assembly GCA_913009925.1. Taxonomy (GTDB): domain Bacteria; phylum Actinomycetota; class Thermoleophilia; order BMS3ABIN01; family BMS3ABIN01; genus BMS3ABIN01. Next base: position 322 of record CAJVWY010000153.1, on the reverse strand, counting down.
GGCGTAGTTCAGTCGGTTCAGAACGCCGGCCTGTCACGCCGGAGGTCGCGGGTTCGAGTCCCGTCGCTCCCGCCAGTATCAACAGAGGTTGCCCGGCCGACAACGGCTCAGTCGAGATCGGAAGAGCGTCGTGTAGGGAAAGAGTGTAGATCTCGGTGGTCGCCGTATCATTAAAAAAAAAACTACACCCTCCCCCCCCCTCTCCCTCCCCTCCACCCTCATAACGAGACTTCACCAACAGCCACACCTCTTGATGTCAACGCGAGTGTCTCAGTAGCGCAACCTATCCACACATATACAGAATTTTAGCTGCAAATCATAC
>CAJVWY010000152.1 GCA_913009925.1 uncultured bacterium | reverse complement strand
ATTGGGCCTCAACGGCGACGGCGTATGAGTGCCGGGGAGAAAGCTATTATCCTGGCCCAGGTGGAAAAACAGCCCAGGGGCAAACGGCAGGCGCTCATGACATTGGGGATACCGAAAAGCAGCTACTATCGGTGGCGCCGGGGGCAACCTGATTCGGGAAACCGGAGAAGACCATGGAACCGGATCACTCCCGAAGAAGAGGATAGGGTACTGGCGGTAGCCCGGGAGTTTCCCGATCTCAGCAGTCGGCAACTATCAGCTTGGATCATCGATAACAAAGGCTTTGCCGTATCCGAGTCGACAGTGTACCGCATTCTAAGAAGGGAAGGGCTGGTGAAACGTCAGGAGACACAACTCATGGCCGCTAAGGAATACCATACCAAGACGACGCGGCCGCACCAGATGTGGGCTACCGACGCTTCCTACTTCCGGGTGGTTGGCTGGGGCTACTATTACCTGGTGACCGTGATGGACGACTACTCCCGTTTCATCCTGGCCTGGAAGCTGCAGAAAGACATGTCGGCTAACTCCCTCATCGAGGTAATCCAGGAAGCGGTGGACGCTACCGGCATGACCGATGTACCTGTCGAGGACCGCACCAGACTGCTTTCGGACAACGGAGCGGGTTATGTCTCCAGGTCCTTCCGGGACTATCTGCACTTGGTGGGCATTCGGCACATCTTAGCGGCACCCTTCCATCCCCAGACCAACGGAAAGCTGGAACGCTACCACCAGAGCATCAAGCGGGAAGTGAACCAGCTACCCTATGAGCTACCCAGCCAGCTGGAACGGGCAATTGCCGACTTCGTCGACTACTACAATTACCGCCGTTACCACAAGGCACTCGGCACTCGGCGGAGGTTACGGGACACTATCCACTGATTCGGTTCAAGACAGTGAAACATCATGATAAGGACCATATTCACTTTCTTGTGGTGGCAACGCTCTAAAAGTGAGCCAAACGCCGTTTTAAAAGTGAGCCACCCCGGCGTTTAGTATAATGGCTCCCTGGTTATTAATCAATCATTTATTGTCTCGCACCTCCTGTTGACTCTTTTCATACGGTTAGAGTCTTTTCCTCAGCTGTTCGTAGACGTCCTGTTCGGTGTATTCAAAGACGTGTCCCTCATCATCAGTGACCAGACTGCCATACTCGTCTAATAGTTCCTTTTCCAGTTCAGCCGGCACTCTAACCCTCAGGTTTTCCAGGATTGTTCTTAGCCCTTTCTTTGTCAGCAGCATCGCTATTTCCTCCTGTTTATTGTATTAATCCCACTCTGGCGGCAACGGTTTACAAGTGAACCATGACATAAGCAACGCCCGGTTTTTGAGCCACTGCGGCGCTTACTATCAATCGTTCATCGGTTTGTCCTCCTTCTCTTTCGGCCTTATATTCGCGGTTTCTTCATGCTCCCGGTTCCGGCTCCTGTAAGAGGCGCCTTTTGTGGTCAGGATATGTGAGTGGTGTCCCAGCCGGTCAAGCAGGGCGGTGGTGAGCTTGGCATCCCCGAAGACCTGTACCCACTCGCCGAAAGCTAAATTGGTCGTGATGAGGGTCGACCGGCGCTCATATCGTTCGGATAGCAGGTTAAAGAGCAGTTCACTGCCGGCGCGGTCGAATGGTACAAATCCCAGTTCGTCCACGATCAGCAGGTCGTCTCTCTCCAGGCGGCGATGCAATCGTCCCAGCAGGCGTTCGTCGCGGGCCTCGAGCAACCTGCGCACCAGTTCCGCCGCCCGGGTGAAGCTCACGCGGAAACGCCGGCGGGCGGCTTCTACGCCGAGTCCGATGGCGATGTGCGTTTTCCCGGTGCCGATAGGTCCAGCCAGGATGATGTCTTCCGCCCGGTTGAGGTAGGCGCAACTGGCCAGTTCCAGCAGTTTGGTGCGGGATATCCCCTTGAGCGCTTCCCAGTCCAGCTGGTCGAGGGTCTTGATATCCGGGAAGTGGGCTTCCTGCAGCCGGCGGGCGGCAGTGCGTTCCTGGCGAGAGCGCATCTCGGCTTCCAGCACCTGCCGGAGGAATTCCTCGTAAGCCCAGCCACCGTCACAGGCCTGGCGGGCCAGGGACTGGTATTCCTTTGCCGCCCCCGGCATCTTCAAGCCCCGCAGGTGCTCATTGAGTACGGCCTCACGGATGGCAGCCTCGCTCATCGCACACCTCCCCGGAGCAACACATCGTAGTCGGCGGGTGAGCCCGCCTCAATTTTGTAGTTGCGCAGTGCCGCCGGGACCTCGACGGTGACGTTAGCCTGCTGAATCCGCCCGGCCAGGGCCAGGAGGTCGCACCGTCCCGCCTCCAGGGCGGCCTCAAGCGCTTCGGCGACCGTTTGTGAGCCGTGGTCTACCACTGCCCCCAGTACCCGGGACAGTACCCGTGCCGCTTCTTTGGAGCCGTAGCGGCCCACCAGGAGAGACCAGAGCCGGTCATAGGGCTCCCCCAGCTCCGCCACCAACTCCGGCGCCACCTGGCGCACCGCCTGGGGTTTCCTCGCCAACTCAGGGAGATAGTGCCGGTAACGGATGCGCTTGCCGCCACGTCTCTGCCGCGGGACCACTTCCGTCTCACCGCGGCACACGAGCCTGATATCCTCGACACCCACGTGTGCTGTGGCTTCCAGTCGTGCCCAGCCGGATGACACCGAATAGGTGGCTCCCTCTATCTGCACCACCGACTTGCTGGATACCGACACCAGCACCGTCTTCCGCGCTTCAAACGGCCTCTCCGGTAAAGGCAATAACTTCGCCTGTTCCTCCTGCCACAGGTCCCAGCACCGGCGGCCATCCCGCTGTATCCTCTCCCGCCAGGCCATTTCAACTTCGTTAAGCAGGGCCGAGGACATCTCCGCCAGGCTGCGGCCACGGGGTACGGGGGTCAGGTGTTGGAGCCTCAGACCCTTACCCCGGGCTTCCACACTTCCCTTATCGTGCCCCTCGCCGATTCTCGTGAAACAGGGCTCGAACAGATAGTGGCTGGCCAGCGCCTTGAAACGCTCGGTGAGCTCCGGGGCAAGTCCCACCCGGCGTTTCACCGCTGCCGAAAGATTATCGTATACTATCCGTTGCGGCAGACCGTGAATATGCGCCGCCGCCCTGACATGGCCATCCAGGAATGATAGCTGGTCGCAGGAATCGTAAAGCCCAACGAAGTCACGTCCCGAATAGGGCAGATGCAGCACCAGCTTCCAGGCCTTACGGAAGACACCTTCTTCTTCCACGTCTACATCGAAGAAATTGAACTGCCCTTCTTCGCCGGGAT
>CAJVWY010000151.1 GCA_913009925.1 uncultured bacterium | reverse complement strand
GGGTGGACGTAGCCGGGCTGTTGGCCCGCGCCTCCCGGATGACGGAAGCCTGCCGCGCGCCGGCGCGGGATAACCGGGGTGTGGTGCTGGGCGCCGTCATGGGTGAAATGGCCCTGAGGGGCCGTGACAAGGTGACGCTGGTGGTACCGCCGGCGGTCGCCACCCTGGGGACCTGGTTGGAGCAGTTGATGGCGGAAAGCACCGGCAAGCAGGGCAAGGGGCTGATTCCGGTGGCGGCGGAACCGCTGGGTCCCCCGGAAGAGTATGGCGATGACCGGCTGTTCGTACATACGCGGATCCGGGGCGAGGAAGACGGAGCGACCGGGGACCGGCTGGCGGATCTGGAGGCCGCGGGACAGCCGCTGGTGACCATCGATATGGACAGCCCCCTGGATCTGGGGCGGGAGTTCTACCGCTGGGAGATAGCTACAGCCACCGCCGGAGCCATTCTGGGGATCAACGCCTTTGACCAGCCCAATGTCCAGGAGAGCAAGGACAACACCAACCGGCTGCTGGAAGTGGTCAGCCGGCAGGGCGAGCTGCCCGGGGAGAAGCCCGCCCTGGTCGAGCCGCCCCTGAGTTTTTATACGGAAGGGACGTCGGCTTCGGCAACAGAGCTGCTTTCGGGTTTCCTGGGAGAAGCCCGCCCGGGAGCCTACATCGCCATCCTCGCCTACCTGACCGAGGATGGGGCTACAGACAGCGCCCTGGCAAGGATACGCATCCTGCTCCGCCGGCGGTACAGGGTGGCCACCACCGCGGGGTACGGGCCTCGTTACCTGCATTCCACCGGTCAGCTTCACAAGGGGGGACCGGATACCGGCCTGTTCCTGCAGCTGACCGTTGACGATTCTGTGGACGCGGACATCGCCGGCTCCCCTTACGGCTTCAGCGTTTTCAAGAGCGCCCAGGCCCGGGGTGACCTGGAAGCCCTCCACGAGCATGGCCGTCGGGCGCTGCGTATTCATCTGGGGAGCGACGCCGCCGCCGGGCTCGCGGCTCTGGAGGAGACGCTGGAACGGGCCATCCGTCCGGCGGTTCCCAAACAATAAAAAAGAGAACGCCTTCGCATTTTCCGTTATAATGTTGCGGGTTTAGCAATAACTCCCCCCACAATGTCATGATGCTAGACAGAAAAAAAATCAATAGGCTTACGCGCTGGAGCGCCATAATCCTGGCGGTCGTGTTCCTGCTGAGCTTCGTCCTGCTGGGTGTGGGTTCCAGCACCATGGGCGACGTCTTCGCCGGTTGCAACGGCACCAAATCCATCTCCAGCACCAGCTCTTTCAGTGACCGCGAGAAATACTACCTGGCCCAGATCGAGGATAACCCGCAGGATGATGCGGCCATGCTGCAGCTGGCCAACCTGTACGGCGACAACAGCGTCGGCCGCTATCAGGACGCCATAACCTGGTTCAACAGGTACCTGGAACTCAATCCCGACGATGTGAACGTGCGTATGCGGATAGCCAACATCTATATCAACGACCTGAACGACCCCCAGGCGGCGGTCACGGTGATGACCGAGGCAACCACCCTGGCGCCCCAGAACGCGCAAACCTTCTACCTGCTGGGCCTGGCACAGCGGCAGGCGGGACAGAACCAGGCCGCCATACTTTCCTGGAACCGTTATCTGGAACTGGCGCCGGACAGCAGCAACGCCGACCTTATCCGGCAGGAGATAGAGAAGCTTGCGGCGCTGCCGCCGGTTACCGAACCCGGGGGCGCCATCCCCGGTACAGAAGGGGTACAGGCCCCCGGGACACCCGCACCATAGGCGAAAGTCACCAACCGCTGCTCTTTGCATTATCAGCGCTTTTCTTCTATCATGCTGCACCCAGAATCTGTGACCCTCCCGGGCTGGCATTAAACCTTCATGGCGCGGGGACGATATAGGAGACGACAAAAAGGACCATTTTGAAGCTTATAGTGACAGAAAAAGATACAGCAGCCCGGAAGATAGCAGGCATCCTGGGCGGCAGCCAGGTAAAAAAGGATACTTATTACAAGATCCCGATATACACCTTTGTCAACGGGCTGGACGGCGGCCAGGAACATGTCTGCATCGGGCTTAAGGGCCATATCCTGCAGCTGGAATATCCCGAGGAGTATTCCGACTGGCGCAAGGTGGAGCCCAAGGAACTGATAGACGCGGAACTGATCAAGGCGCCTTCGGCCAAAGCAGTCGTACGGGCGCTTAAGAAGACCGCCAAGGAGGCAGATCATCTGATCATCGCCACCGATTACGACCGCGAAGGCGAGCTCATCGGCCTGGAAGCCATGAGGCAGGCGACCGAGGCCAACCCGGACCTGAACAAGGATGTGAAGCGCGCCCGTTACTCGGCGCTGACGCCGGAGGAGGTCAAGCGGGCATTCAGCGAGCTCAGCGAGCTTTCCCTGCCGCTGGCCCTGGCAGGCGAGGCCCGGCAGGACATCGACCTCATCTGGGGAGCCACTCTGACCCGTTTCATGTCGCTGGCCACGTCGAGGCTGGGCAACCAGTTCCTTTCCGTCGGCCGGGTGCAGAGCCCGACGCTGGGCCTGATTGTGGAACGCGAGCTGGAGCGGCGCGCCTTCAAGCCGCAACCCTACTGGCAGATATTCGCCGAGCTGGACTCCTCACAGGGAGAATTCACCGCCCGTCACAAGACGGACCGGTTCAAGGTCATGGATGAAGCTGACGCGGCGCTGGCCAGGGCGCGGGCGGCCGGGACCGGCACGGTCATCGGCACCAGGTCCACCCGCAAAAAGCACAAGCCGCCCGCACCGTTCAATACCACCGCCTACACCAAGGCCGCCACGGCGCTGGGGTTCACCGCCGCCAGGGCCATTCGTCTGGCGGAGGACCTCTACCTGGACGGTTACATCAGCTACCCGCGCACGGACAACACTGTCTATCCTCCGTCCCTTGACTTAAGGGAGATCCTGGGCGAACTCAAGAACAGCAGCGACCTGGCGTCCGCGGCGGAAGAACTGCTGGGGCGAAACCAGCTGACCCCGACGCGGGGCAAGAAACAGACGACCGACCACCCGCCCATCTATCCCGTCGGCGTGCCCGGCCCCGGCGACCTCAGGGACGATGCCCACTGGAAGATCTGGTTCCTGGTGGCCCGGCGCTTCCTGGCGACCCTGGGCGATGAGGCCGTCTCCGAGAGCAACCGGCTGGAGCTGTCCATCGGTGAGGAGCCGTTCGTGGTCACAGGGTCCAAAGTGGTCGAGGCGGGATGGATGGCCTGGTATCCCTATTCACGCAGCAAGGACG
>CAJVWY010000150.1 GCA_913009925.1 uncultured bacterium | reverse complement strand
TCACCAGGCACTCACGGCCACAGGAGCCGTCGTCGGTGGTGACGATCACCTCATCGCTGACCTCCTTCATCCTGTCCTCCCACAGCAGCAGCGATTTGGTCCTGGCGGCGACTATGGAGATCACCTTGTTGCCCGCTTTCTTCAGTTCGCGGGCTATGGGAAACACCGGCGCTACGCCTACACCGCCGCCGGCACAGATGACCGTACCATGGTTCCCGATCTCACTGGGCAGTCCCAGAGGGCCGATGACATTGGCCAGGCTGGTGCCCGCTTCATAAGTCTGCAGTTCACGCGTCGTCTTGCCTATTGCCTGGACCACGATGGTCACCGTACCTTTGTCGCGGTCGTAATCGGCTATGGTGAGCGGGATGCGCTCGCCCTCCTCGTGAAGCTTCACGATAAGAAACTGCCCCGCCTTGGCGGTTCGGGCTACCGCCGGAGCCTCGATGACCTGCATGTATGTGTCATCTGAATAGTCCTCTTTTTCCAGTATCTTGTACATGGCCTCCTCTTGCTTCAAGGGTTACATAATTCGTTTCAGCGCCGACCTTATCATGCCCGCCGCCCCCCTGCCTACCGGGCAGAGGGCTGTCGCGACCAGAGTGTCGGCCAGCTGTTCCAGCGTCTCCGCGTCCGGCGGAAACTCCTCGATCAACTCAGCCATTCGTACCGAACCGATACGGCATGGCACGCAGCGACCGCAAAGATAGCGGGCGTTGTAGGCCGCCATCTCCCGGGCGTTGGGAAAGATATCCCGCCGGTCCCGCAGCATATGCACCGTTCGCCAGCGGGGGTTATCCGCCGGCTTCAGGTCCACATGCGCTGATCCAGCTGTCCCTCGGTCAGGAACGCTCCCGACAGGCCGCCGACCAGCGCCTGGGCACCGGCATGGGCGCCCGCCCTCTCCGCCAGCTCCCTGACCGTCGCCGACGCGTCCGCTTCGATGATGCCCGGGTCGTCCACCGCCCCGGTGACCCGGTAAAGCCTGGTGCCGGCCGGTTCACCGCTGGCCAGCACGGCGGTTATGTTGGCAAACATCTCGGCGCTGTCGACCACCGTGGCCCTCCCCAGCAACAGGGGGACTCCCGGTTTTTCCGCCTCCGGTACCGGCCGCCGCCCGTCGATAACCGCCCGTGCCACCGAATCCTCCGAACCTACCAGGCTATCCACGCCCGGCACGACCTCGACGGCAAAAACGCCGCCCGCAGCTTCGGCGATATCCATGGCCGCACGGGTCAGCCTGGCTTTCTCCGCCCCGGTCAGTGTCGCCGTATACAGGAAACCGCGCCGCGCCCCCAGTGCCACGGCGGCGCAATGCATGCCCTCCAGCACCGAATAGGCGTCCCTGTCCAGCAGGGTTTTAGCCTGGCCGGCGATAGGATCGCCCGCGTGGCAGTTGGCTACGATGAACGGCTGATCCCTCATCGCCGCCGCCTGCCACTCGGCATCCTTGCGGGTGATCTTTCCCAGAACGATCTCCGAGAGCACCTGCTCCGGTTTCATCTCCCCGCTTGCCCGGGACAGGGCGCCCATCCCCCCGTCAGCAACGTATGCTTCGATGGTGGCGGGCGGGTGGGCGAATCTCTGCGTCAGGGCTCCGGACACTACCAGCTGCGCGTGTCCCGCCTGGATTATCCTGTTGAAGAATTCCGGCTCTTCCACGGGTGAGCCCTGCGGCCGCTTATACTCGACCGCCGCCTCGAAGGAAAACTCCGGACAAGTCGCAGCAACGCCGTATAGCCTCGAGGGCGATACCATGTATTCCGAGGCCAACCCCCTCAGCGCAGACTCGGTAAGCATGCCTTCCTCTTCCTGAATCGTCCGCAGCGCCTCGATCAGGAGCCTGGCGTCCCTGTCCTCTGTTATCTCGCTGTTGCCGGATGCCACTTGGTCCCTGCCTTTCACTCCAGGCCCGCGGCCCGGGCCTTCGCCTGTGCGGCGACCCCGGGTTCCACAGACGGCTGCTTATTTCAGTTCTGCGTCAGAGACGGAATACAGCGACTCGTTCTTCAGCGCCTTGATGAGCCTGATGGTCCGCATCATCTCCGGGTCCTTGGCGTTGACAATGGCCGAGGTCATGCCGCAGGCGGCCAGCATCGGCAGGAAAGTGCGGTCGATGGCGCTGCGCAGTTCGTCCGGCGCGCCATTGGAGGTGTTGGACAGACCGCAGGTCGTCTGCACCTGCGGGTCGAACACCTCGGGCAGCATCCGCAGCACTTCCTGTACGGCGACGGCGTGGGCCTGGCCCACCTCCACACCGATGGGCAGGATGATGGGGTCTATCCAGATACGCTCGTTGGGCACGCCTAGTTCATTGGCCGCCGCCACTATCTCGCAGGCGATGGCGATGCGCTCATCGGCATCGATGGGTATATGGGTGGACATGGTAAGCCCCACGATCTCACACTCATACTTCGCCGCCAGCGGCAGGATGTTCTCCATCTTGTCCGGTTGGGCGCTGAAGGAGTTGAGCAACGGTTTCTTGTTGCAGGCGTTGATTCCGGCCTCCATGGCTTCGTGGTTGCTGGTATCCAGGCACAGTTGCAGATCCGACACCTCCTGGACCGTGTTGACCACCCATTCCATCAACTCCGGACCGCCCTTGCGCGCCGGGCCCAGGTTGATGTCCAGCAGATCGGCGCCGGCCTCGGTACATTCCTTTGCCAACTTCTGAATCGGTTCGGCCTGCTTTTCCTTCATGGCCCCACCGATGCTCTTGGACATCACGTTGATATTCTCAGCAATCGCCTTCATCCAGCCTCCTTGAGTGCAGTTTCATGCTATCTATTTAATCCATCCATTAATATATCTGACCGCAGTGCTCGACAGGGTGAAAATCGTACCCGGGCTCCGGCCATGTATTCTATAACGACGCCGAACCCGGTTTCAGCCCGGCGCGCTTCATTATCTCCGGTATCGATTCTTCCCATTCGACCGCCATGATGTGGACGCCGGCGACGCCCTCGACCTCCCTGACGCGCTCGATTACCTCCACGCATACATCTATGCCCTCATCCTGCGCATCCGTGGCCGAGCTCAGGCGCTCGACCACCTGGTCGGGGACGTCCATGCCGGCCACGCGCTTCTTCATGTACTTGGCCATACCGGCGCTTTTCAGCGGCGCCACGCCCGCCAGGATACGGCATCGCTCGCTGACCCCCAGCTCGCGGCACTGGGCCATAAACTCCTCAAACTTTTCCACATTGTAGATTATCTGCGTCTGCACGAAATCGATTCCCGCGTCCACCTTCTTGGCCAGGCGTATGGC
>CAJVWY010000149.1 GCA_913009925.1 uncultured bacterium | reverse complement strand
GCTGTGATGCGGCCGCTGAACGCCCCGGGCGCCGACCATGATCATGGGAGCGCCCGCCGGGACTACCGCGTTGGAGGGCAGCAGTTCGTACTGGTCCAGCAGTTCCCTGCTGGTATAGACATACGGAAGCCCGTCCTCCGGGTCGCTGTCAGCCGACCCCTGTCCGGGAAAGTGGCTGGGACAGGAGATAACCGACGCCTTGTTATAACCCCGGACCGCCATCACCCCCATGTCGGCGACCATCTGTGGATCCGTACCGAAGCTGCGTACGTCCATGACGGAACTCCAGCCATCGCTGACGTCGACGACCGGCGCCAGGTTGGTATTGATGCCGATACTCTTGAGGTCGCGGGCGGTGGAGGAGGCCTGCTGACCGGCCACATCAACGCCGATATCGCCGATCTCGCCGATCATGGGTTGGGAATAATAGGGGCCGATAGTGTTGAACCGGCGTGTCTTGCCGCCCTCCTGCTCGATGGCGATCATCAGCTTCGCCGGCTGGCCCGTCTGTATCGCCATCTCCTGCAGGGCATTGATCAGGCCTGCCACCTGTTCCTGGGAATCGATATTCCGGTCTTTCAGCAACAGGGCGCCGACCTGCCGTGTCTGTACCAGCGCGGTCACCTCATCTCCCATACCCTGGCCCTCGAAGCCGACCATCATCATCTGGCCGACCTTCTGCTCCAGGGTCATCGCCGCCACTGCCTGCTGTTCGGGGCTGAGGACCGGCTGCTCCACAGTGGCCGTGACACTTTCGGTGACTCCCACATCACCGGCTTCAGCCTGGTCCGAGTTGAAGTCGAGGTAACCCGTGTACCACAGGGCGAATGCGCCTCCGGCAATGACGGCCGCCGTAATGATGATGATCGTAACCAGGATAAAAAAGCGCCTGAACCAGGCCTTGCGGGGCTTTTTATCGCCCTGCTGCTGCCCGCTGACAGGTTGTCGGCCTTTCTCCGCCTTTCTCTGGCGGCGGCCTTTCTTGGCGTATCTGTCCGTTCTTTTGCCGGTTAGGGCAGTATGCTGTTTGCTCTCCCGCTTGCCATCGTCTGCCAAGGCGCCTCCCGCCTGGTCAACGGTTACCCATCATCTCCAATATACGACGTTATACAAAGGCTCCCTCCGGAAAGAGAGAGCCTTTGCCTTGCAAGCCAGTAAGCCGGATTTTGTTCTATGCGACCATCTATCTGGGAAGGACGTCGCCGTCCTCCTCTAGCAGCCTACCCGAGGGCCGGACGAGCCGCCCGAATACACCCTCCTATTTGGCCTTGCACCGGGTGGGGTTTACCTGGCAGACGTGTCACCACGCCTCCGGTGCGCTCTTACCGCACCTTTTCACCCTTACGTGCCGACGCTGCGGAGACATGCCCCACACCGCCAAGCCCGCGGTTTGTTTTCTGTGGCACTTGCCTGCGGGTTTCCCCGACTGGGCGTTACCCAGCACCCTGCTCTGCGGTGTCCGGACTTTCCTCTCCATCCAATTGATTGCCTCCGCCCTAAAAAGGGAGCCCAATCATTGATGGAGCGGCCGCTCGGCTTGCATATCCTATTTTACCAAGCACGCGGCCCCGTTTAAACATCCGATGCCATACCGTCCTCCGACTGTTCACGCATCAGGCGCCAGAGCTTGTTGATCTCGCCACCGACCAGGAAGGTCATGGCACTGATCCACAGCCATACCAGCAGGATGACCACCGCCGCCAGCGTCCCGTAGACCCGGTCATAGGAGGCGAAGTTATTGACGTAATAGCCAAAGCCGAGCGTGGCGACCACCCAGGCGGCCTCCGCCACCACCGTGCCCGGGCTGATAAAGCGCCAGCGGGGCCCACCCTTGACCGAGTAACGGTAGGCGACCTCGATGGCCAGGATCCCCAGGATAATGATGGCCGGCCAGCGCAGGCGGTCCAGCCAGAGGGCGACAGTCTGAGGGGCACCGGGGCTGTCGGAAAGATACTTGACAAGTATCGGGGCGACGGTGACGAAGGAAAAGGTGGCGATAAGCAGGCCTGTAATATAGATACTGAGCAGCAGCGCCCTCAGGCGCACCTTGAGCCAGGGACGGGTTTCCTCAATATTGTAGGCAGCGTTAAGCGATGTAGTGATGCCCATATAGGCGTTATTGAGCACGTAGGCGGTGCCGAAGAAGCTGGCGATCAGCATCTGCCTCCCCCCATCCAGAGCATCCCGGGCGATGCCGTCAATGAGTACCAACACATCATCGGGGACGACGCCCTGCAGCTGTTCGTGGAGTGTGCCGGCGATATCGATGCCGGGGATGATGCTGATGAGGCTGACCAGGAAGATGGCGCCCACCGGCAGGGCCAGGAAGAAGTTGTAGGCGATCATGGCGGCGTGGCCGGTGCAGCCGTCGGCGCGGGTGTGAATGAACAGCCGCACGGGAAAGCCCAGCATGGGCCTGCTGTTGGCCCAGTTCTCGATGTCTGAGTACTTCACTATTTCATATTCCCCGGACAGCAGTTTAATCATTTACAGGAAGGACACCCGGAAGGGTACCCACCGCCTATTCTCCCATCTGATGAAGATTACTGAAAGCCGGTGGGTGCAATGACGTGGCTCCTTGCCCGCTGCAGGCTCATTCCCTATAATCCAAATCGCGGCTGACCCGGACCGGAACCGGATGAATCCTTTTATTCCCCTTCCGGGCCAGACCACACCTGAACCTCGTCGGAGTGGCGGAATTTGGTAGACGCGCTAGGTTGAGGGCCTAGTGAGCTAATAGCTCATGGGGGTTCAAGTCCCCCCTCCGACACCAGTTTTTCTTCCTTTTCTTGAGCGGGTTCGTGGGGTGTCGGCCTTTTCGGGCCGTTCTTCCTACTTCATGGTCAGATGCGCGGGTGGCACATGGATAGGGTCTGACTAGCCCCCCGGATTTTATACCACCCTGAAAGTTAGTATTGGACGGTATCTACAGGCGCCAGCAATTGAAAAGGGAAAGCTTCACCGAGGAACGGATCGTCCGCACTCCGAAGGAGGCTGGGACGTAGCGAAACTGCTGAAACGCGGACATTTTATCTTGCTGAAAATGGGGACAAAGTCAGTTGCTGTTGATATCCCCCGTGTGGGTTCGATTCCCACCTTCGGCACCAGGTTCATCAGCACGTATCAACTAAGTGATTCAGTCCATCCCACGTTCACTTAGTTGGATGCTTGGCATCCATTTCAAGAAGGTAAGGGGCAACGAGTCCTTTGTACTCTTCTTTCCTTTCATCCGGTAAATCTTTCCAACCGGTAATATGCCCACGACAATTTTCCGAG